>JAOAPP010000650.1 GCA_025462985.1 Bryobacterales bacterium
TGGCGGAGGGTTCCGTGACATCACTAAGGGAAATAATGACGACAGAGGTCTTGGGAGCTATAGTGCTCGGGCCGGCTGGGATCCATGTACCGGACTGGGCAGTCCCGATGGCGCGGCTCTCATCAGCGCGCTCCAGTCCGGCAGCACCCCAGGCTCTGGCACCTAAGAAGAGGAGACGAGCGGTGAGCAGCGATCGCGTTGTGATTCCAGGCAGCGAGTTGAAGCCAAGAGAGGGAGAGCGATTCCTTCCCGCGGCCGTGAACTCACAGAATTTGACAATCACGATCCTGCTCCGGCGCAACCCAAAGGGAGGCGGCCCCTCGGAAGAAGATTTGTTGTCGGGCAGATACCGGCCTCCGAGCCGCGAGGCTGCAGAGGCGGCTCTCGCGGCTGACCCCAGCGACATCGCGGCCGTACGTTCCTTTGCCGAGCAGTATGGGTTGAGGATTGTAGACGAGGACGCTTCCAGCCGCCGAGTCCGCGTGCAAGGTCCCGTCAGCGATCTCGAAAGGGCATTCGGGGTGCAGGTGAAGCAAGCCGAAAGCCCTTCGGGTAAACAGTTCATGACCTATTCTGGGGTGATCTCGGTGCCAAAGGCGCTCGGTGGAATCGTTACCGGCGTGCTCGGTCTGGATCAGCGCCCCGCCGCCGTTCCGCACGCTCAGTAAAGGGGCGGTTCACCGGGCGGGCGTGTCTTCCAGCGCCGGTGAATCCACATCCACTGGTCCGGATATTCGCGAATTGCGGCTTCGAAGAAGCTATGAATCCGCTGCGTGTCTGCCGCGATATCGCCGGTCATTTCCAGCTTCGGGTAGAAGCGCAGAACATAACGCTTTTCCATCCGTTCCCAGAACGCAAATCCAGGGATGACTGTCGCGCCGGAGTGGTTCGCAAGCTTTGCAAAGGCCGTTCCTGCACAGGCGAGCTTTCCGAAAAAATCGATA
This sequence comes from Bryobacterales bacterium, assembly GCA_025462985.1. Lineage (GTDB taxonomy): Bacteria > Acidobacteriota > Terriglobia > Bryobacterales > Bryobacteraceae > Bog-105. The sequence continues at coordinate 945 of JAOAPP010000650.1, forward strand.
AACACACCTTCGGCGGGGGACGTGTTCTGATCGGCCAGGATTCCCACCGCTTCGTTGTCGCGCAGTGCCTTGATCACTGACCGCGCCGCGTCTTTCTTGAAGATGAGCCGATTGCCCGAGGCCTGCCGCCGCTTCTCAATGACTGCATCAATCAGCGGATTGTCAAGCGGCCGGACCATGACGTTCATGGGCTCGGTCATCAGCGCGTGGGAGAACGCGCTCAGCTCCCAGTTGCCGAGGTGCGCCGTGGCCACCAGCACGCCGCGGCCTTCCTTCTTCGCCGCGAGGTAGTTTTCCAATCCCTCGTAACGAATCCATTGGTGAACATTTTGGGCATTGAGTTGGGGAATCTTCGCAACGGCGATCAAAAGCCGTGCAATGCTTTCGAAAACACCGTCTATGGTGCTGCTTCTTTGTTCGGGCAGCGTTCCCGGGTAGGCGAACCCTAGATTGATCATTCCTGCCCGACGCAGCTTCGGAATGGCGATATCCAGGACTCTGGTTGCCAGACGCGCCACGCGTAGCGCAAGGGGCAGCGGCAGGATCTGCAAAGTGAAGAGGAGAGAGGCGGCAAGCGCGTACTCCAACCGGATCCGCAACTTTTATTCGATCCAGCCGCCACCGAGGACCAGGTCGCCGTCGTAGAATACCGCTGCTTGTCCGGGGGTCACAGCGCGCTGTGGTTGGTCGAACTTCACTTGGATGCGCGAGTCGTCGCCCGTTGGAATCAGCGTCGCTGCTGCAGGGACGTGCTTGTTGCGAATCTTCACCTGAGCACGTCGCGGCTCTTTGGGGGCGGCGATGGACAACCAGTTGATCTCACGAGCGGTCAAGGAGTCCCGAAGTAAGTCGCTGTTGCGCCCCACCAGCACACGCTGAGTAGCGGGTTCCGTGGCAATCACATAGAGCGGCTCGGCTGCTGCAACTCGCAGTCCTCGTCTTTGGCCAACGGTGAAGTGATGCGTACCGGCATGCTGGCCCAGCACGCGACCGCTTGTGTCCACGATCTCGCCTTCTGTCGCAGACTGCTCGATTCCCTGCTCCCGGAAGTACGCATTGATAAATCCGGCGTAGTCGCCGTTGGGTACGAAGCAGATCTCCTGGCTGTCGTTCTTTTCGGCAACGGGGAGGCCAAGATTCCTTGCAAGCTCGCGCACTTGGGTCTTTACCATTCCACCCAGCGGGAACATAGTTCGTGCAAGCTGGGCCTGTGTCAGTCCAAACAGGAAATAGGTCTGGTCTTTGGACGCGTCGACGCTGTTTCGCATCTGGTAGCGTCCCGAGGTTTCATCGAAACTTAAGCGCGCGTAGTGGCCCGTCGCGATCTTGTCAGCGCCGACTCCGTCGGCCATATCCAGAAATTGGTCGAACTTGATGAAGTTATTGCATAGCGTACAGGGGATGGGCGTGCGGCCCTCCAGGTAATCCTGGACGAACGGCTTCACCACTTCCTGCTCAAAACGCTCTTCGAAGTTCACCACGTAATATGGAATGCCCAGCACCGAAGCAACAAAACGTGCATCGTAGACATCGTCGAGCGAACAGCATCTTCCGACGGCTCCGCCCTCCGGCGTCAACTCAGGCAAGCGCCGCTGGTTCCACAACTGCATCGTCAATCCGACGACGCGCTGTCCCTGTCTCTGCAGCAGACCCGCGACTACGGAAGAATCCACTCCGCCGGACATGGCCACTGCGATCGGAGCTTCAGGCCGTGACAAGTTGTCTCCTCTTCGCAAGACGCTTGGCACTGGCGACCACAGCCCTGGCGAGAGTGTTGATATCTTCCGGCGTGTTGTACCGTCCAAATGAGAAACGAACGCTTGAGCGAGCTTCTTCCCGCGTGCGCCCCATGGCCAGCAACACGTGCGAAGGCTCGATGGAACCGCTGCTGCAGGCAGAGCCGCTCGATACAGCCATCCCGAGCATGTCCAGTGCGATCACCATGGCCTCGCCGGAGACACCTGGGAACAGCAAATTACTTGTGTTGTCCAACCGGTTGCTCACTGGCCCGTTTATCTGGACCTCGGCCAGCTCTGAGAGGACTCGTGCTTCGAACTGATCGCGCAACGCGCTTACGTCCTCACCGCAGAGTTCCACGGCCTTGGCAAACGCCATAGCGCCGGGAACGTTCTCTGTTCCGGCACGACGCTCGCGCTCGTGGCGGCCGCCGTGTTGAATGGCTCGGAGCGGCACGTTCTTTCTCACAAAGAGGGCTCCGATTCCCTTGGGCGCGAAGAGTTTGTGGCCGCTGAGTGAGTATAAGTCGATCCCGAGTTCGTTCACGTTCGTCCTTATCTTGCCGAACGCCTGCACTCCGTCAGAGTGCAGGTAGATCTCCTGTCCTGCGGCTCGTCGCTCCCTTATAAGTTCGGCGATGGCCTGCAAAGGCTGCAGGGTGCCCACTTCGTTGTTGGCATGCATGACGGACACGAGAATCGTATTGGGGGTGATGTGCCTCTTGATCTCGTTTGCATCGACTGCCCCGTATCGATCCACGCCGATACACGTCACCGCGCCCCCCTCGCGCTCAAGCTGCCGGCAGGTTTCGAGGACCGCCGGATGTTCAATCGCCGTCGTAATGACGTGCTTCCCCCCGCGTGCAAGACCCGTGATCGCTAGATTGTTGGATTCGGTACCGCCGCTCGTGAAGACCAGTTCCGCAGGTGAGCAATGCAGCATCCCGGCAACCGTCTGCCGCGAACTCTCCAGAAATTTGCGGGCTTTCTGGCCTTCGCCGTGAATGCTCGACGGATTGCCCCACACTTCGAGCGAGGCTTGTGTAAGGGCCGCGGTCACTTCCGGAGCAACCGGAGTCGTCGCATTGTGATCGAAGTAAAGCAAGGAAAAGGGAGTTTCAATACAATTTTAGCAGCGCATGGAGCCCGTTCGTCCGAATCCCCTCATCACTCTCACAACCGACTTCGGTTTAGAAGACCACTATGCTGGAACGATGAAGGGAGTCATTTTGGCGCGCTGCCCTCATGCGACCGTGGTCGACATCTCTCATAACGTTCCGTCGTTCTCGGTCTGGTCTGGCGCGTATACGATCGACCAGGCAGCACCTTACTTTCCCTCTGGAACAATTCATATCGTTGTGATTGACCCGGGGGTAGGGACGGATCGCAAACCGATTTTGGTCCAGGCGATTCAGCAATATTTCATAGCACCGGATAATGGCGTGCTCAGCCTGGTGCTGAGGCGCGAGACAGGTCATGCCATTGTCCGGGAGATTGCAAATCGCGAGCTCTTTCTTCCTCGATCGTCCTCGACGTTTCACGGCCGGGATGTTTTTGCCCCCGTCGCAGCGGCTTTGGCCGCAGGTATAGTACAGACCGAGAGCGTGGGGCCACTGCTGAGCGACATGGAAGTTCTTGACAGCATCACGACGTCCTCCAGTGGGCCCCAGCAGTGGACGGGAGCGGTGTTGAGCGTCGATCACTTCGGCAACGTAATCACAAACTTCAAGGCCTCGGAGTTTCCATCACTGTCGAGCGGGAGCTTTGAACTCCAGACGTCCAAACAGGTGGTGAGCACACTGCGAGCAACGTTTGGCGGCGCCCCTGCTGGCTCGTGCTTTGCTTTTCTAGGAAGCTCCGGATACATTGAACTTGGTATCAACCAAGGGAATGCGGCTCAGTCTCTGCAACTGTCTCCGGGAGATTCGCTGCTGCTTCGATTGCGTTAGTTTCGAGGCGACCGTTGCCCCAGGACGTGTGCCGGCCCACGCCGGTGAACTCGGCGGCGTGGAGGTATGGAAGACACTCGCAGAGATTGCCTTCGTACATCGCCCAACCAGTAAAGCCGCCGAGCCGGTGACGCTGTCCTGTTTTCGAGCTTCGCCGTTCCACGTAAGAGTGGGTCAGGGAGCACTTCGTCATTTGGACTTCCCGGCTGGAGTGGGGCATTGGCTCCAACGGGCCGTCTCCGTAGAAGGTTTTGAGGGCATTCAAGCGTTCGAAGGTTCGCCCGAACAGGATGGGGAACTCGGGCCTTTCAACCACGTCGTTTTTATCTTTCAACTCGGTCGGCGTTCTGAAGTTCACTCGGATCCGATTCACTTCAGCAAATCCGGGTGAGAGATCAAGTGAATGCTTCAGCGTCTCCACGCCAAGAAGCTTTACCTTTCCTCGATGAGATCCCAGGCCTTCTCTCTCAATTGCGGTGAATGCCTTCACAATGTGCTCCAAAGTCACAGGAGACATGTCGAACAGGTTCATCCCGAACTCGAAGGCGCGGCCCGTTGAGATGGTCTGCCCATCCAGATGATCGGCACGGAACACGAAAGGCCGTGGTCGATTCGCAAAACGTCCATAGGCACGCGGCTCAAAGATCGCGGCGTATGCACATTCGCCGCTTTGGCTGCGCAGGATTGAGCCAAAGGCTCCGCGCAGAACGTTTCCAGCCTTTCCCGCAGGAAACGCGATCCGCTCCCGAGCCGACAAGCAAAAACGAAGCTTGTAGAATTCCAAGAGCACAGCCATGATTGTAGAGCCCAAGTGAGAAATCGAAGAACTATTCCAGTCCTTGCAACGCTCCTTTTGTCCACAACCTTGAGAGCGCAGCCCGACCCGGCGAATCTGCCGTTGATGCCTTGGCCCAGCAACATTACGGTTCAGGCGGGAGGTGTCGAGATCACGCAGACTTTCTCCATTTCCGTGAACGGCGCTGGCGCGACGGATCCTCGCGTGCAGTACCAAGTCAATCGAACCTTTGCGCGATTGAGCAGACAGACCGGCATTCCTCTGCAGCCGCGCCTGGTTAGAGACGGGGCCGGGGCAACGCTTGCAATTGTAGTGGAAAGCAGGGACCGCAAAGCTCCGCAGAAGCTAGGCGACAACGAGCGGTATTCGCTGGTGATCGCCGCAGGTCAGGCAAAGCTGTCGGCCGACGCTCCGCTCGGGGCGCTGCGCGGGATCGAAACGTTTCTTCAATTGGTGCAGCAGAGCAATTCGCCGGGCTTCTCGGTTCCATCAGTGAGCATCCATGACGAACCGCGTTTTCCCTGGCGCGGCTTGTCGCTCGATGTGTCGCGGCATTTCATCCCGGTCGAAAACGTGAAACGCACACTGGACGGCATGGCAGCGGTAAAGCTCAACGTTCTGCACTGGCACTTGTCGGATGACCAGGGCTTCCGCGTGGAAAGCAAGAAGGAACCGCGTCTGCAGCAATTCGGGTCGGACGGCATGTACTACACGCAGGCCGATAGTCGCGATGTGCTGGCGTATGCACGAAATCGCGGGATACGGATTGTTCCCGAATTCGACATGCCGGGCCACGTGACGAGCTGGCTTGCTGCGTATCCGAAGCTCGGCGCGGGAAGCGGACAGTATCAGATCACCAGAGGTAACGGCATACTGGCCGATCTGATGGACCCGACGCGGGAGTCGACCTACAAGTTCCTGGACACCTTTATCGGCGAGATGACGAAGCTATTTCCCGATGAGTATTTCCATCTCGGCGGCGACGAGGTGAATCCAAAGCAATGGAACACCAACCCGCGGATCCAGGAGTTTATGCACAAACGTGGCATCGCCGACGCCAACGCTTTGCAGGTCTACTTCAACCAGCGGCTGCTCAAGATCGTAACCAAGCACGGCAAGCACATGGAAGGCTGGGACGAGGTGCTGCAGCCCGATCTTCCCAAGAGCATTGTGATTCAGTCCTGGCGGGGACAGGAGTCGCTGTGGCAGGCAGCACGCGAAGGCTATCAAGGCATTCTCTCGGCTGGTTATTACCTCGACCTGATCTACCCGGCTTCGTATCACTACTCGATCGATCCGATGAAAATCCCAGAGAAGGCTCCGAATCGCGACGAAGAAGAGCCGGCGGACGCGAAAAAGGGTCCCGCGCCCGGCACTCCCGCCAATCTGACACCGGCGCAGAAGAAGCTGGTGTTGGGCGGCGAAGCCGCGATGTGGGAAGAGATGGCAACCCCGGAGAATCTGGATGCCAAGCTGTGGCCGCGAACGGCTGCCATTGCGGAACGTTTATGGTCGCCCGAATCGATCACCGATCCCGTTTCCATGTACCGCCGCCTTCGCCTGGTGAATCACTGGCTGGAGTGGCTTGGCTTAACGCAGCGCTCTAACCTGGAACTGATGCGCGTCCGGCTTGCCGGAGCGTTTCCGGTCGCACCGCTGGACGTCTTCGCTTCCGTTCTAGAGCCGGTACGAGGCTACTCGAGACACTCGGAAGACTACACGATCTTCAGCTCATTCAACCGCCTGGTGGATTCGATTTCGCCGGAGAGCGACGCGGCCCGGGAGTTCCGGGACGCAGTGGACTCGTACCTTGCGGGACCGAAGAACGGACCGCGAGGCGAGACGCTGCGCAAATACCTGGCGTTCTGGGCGAGCAATGCGGCAGCGGTTCGGCCCATGATCGAGAAGAACTCATTGTTGAACGAGGATCTTCCGCTCGCCGATGACGCCGCGGTGCTCTGCAAGGCCGGGCAGCAGGCGCTCTCCTACCTGGACGGCACAAGCAAGCCGGAGAGCGGCTGGAAGGAGCAGACGCTGCAAGCCGTACTGCGCGCCGGACAACGGCAGGCGAATATGCGGAACCTGATTGCTCCGGCCATTCAGAAGCTGGTGCAAGCTACATCAGACTGATTGGGTCCACGTCGATCACCAGGGCGGTTGAACGCCAACGCTCCGCCTCCGCAAAAGCACGCAGTTTGTTCACCTGTTCTCTCAGAACAGGCCGCTTCGCAGCCTTCAGCAGGATCTGGTAACGATACTCTTCCTGGATGCGCGGGACGGGCGCTTCGGCCGGCCCCATTACACGCACACCGTCCGGCTGCGGATTGAGCAGGTATC
>JAOAPP010000075.1 GCA_025462985.1 Bryobacterales bacterium
ATCTAATGCAACTCGGATTTCTCGACCGAACGCCGCGCGGAAGAGTTGCCACCGAGCGGGCGTTCGAATACTTTCAGATCCCGCGCCCAGTACGGTTCACGGGATCCCAGAACCCGCTGTTTTAGAGCCGCCCGAACTTGGCCACAGCCTCGCGAAGCGACTTGTATTTTTCGATAAATGGCAGCATGCTGTGCTCGGTGAAGTCCAGTTGTTGGGCCTTGCTGAGCACCTCCGCTGCGTGAGCAGCGGGAACCACCACCACGCCATCCATATCCGCCACGATAATGTCTGAAGGGTTGACATCCACTCCCGCGCACCGCACGGGAACGTTGCGGCCGGCGAAACGGAAGTGGTTCACCGTCGTGGACGGCACAACTCCACGGCTGAACACTGGAAACTGAAGTTTGGCAATTTGTGGAGTGTCGCGAACGCCGCCATCCACAATGGCCCCGGTAAATCCGCGGAACTTCATGGCCGTGCTCATCAGCCCGCCAACCCCGGCGTAATCGAGTCCATCTTGCAAGACCATCACGTACACCGAGCCCGGCTCGGACTCATCGATGGTGTCAAGCATCCCTTGAAGCGCCTTCGATCCCTCCGTGTGCTCTTCTTTTTTGAGCATTACGGTGACCGCCCGGCCCGCGAACTTGGCGTTGCTGAGCGGGCGCATGTCGTGCGACATGTACTGCTTCTTGCCATAGATTTGTTCCATCGCGTCGGCCACAGATGCCGCTTCGACTTGTTTGAAGCCCTCGACGAGCGAATCAGACGATGGTTGCGCAATCTCGGTTGCGCTCAAAAATGCCGTGAGCAGGCACACAGTCCCGATCACAGGGAGAACGAATCTTGAGTTCACTTTGAAAATCTATCAGACGGGTAAAACGCGCTGACTTCGGCGACGGAATAGATTCGCGGAACCAGGCGCATTGTCTCTTCGTATCGATCCGTATGGAAACGCTGCTGGCCGATATCAGGCAATCCCTGCGTCTGATGCTGAAGAGCCCTGGCTTTACTGTGGCAGCTGTTGCCGCCCTGGCGCTTGGCATCGGTGCCAATACGGCCATCTTCAGTGTTGTCGACAAGGTTCTACTGCAGCCTCTGCCCTACCCTGAGGCAGACCGCATCATGCAGTTAGAGCGCAAGTATCCGGGAGGAAGCGGCCCGTCGGTCTCAATACCCAAGTATTTCGCCTGGAGACAGAATCACGTTTTCGCATCGATGGCGATTGCGGACCAGCAGGGGCCGGGCTTAAATCTGAGCCGTGGCGACCGGACAGAGCAGGTAAAGGGCGTGCACGTTTCGGCCGACTATTTCAAAGTGTTCGGCGTGAATCCCATGATAGGCCGAGCCTTTACCGGTTCCGAAGATTCCCCCAGCGGTCCGAAAGCCGCCATCATCAGCCAGGGACTGTGGCGCTCTCATTTCGGAAGCGATCCGAATATTCTTTCGAAGACGATCACTCTGAATTCCGAGCCGTACCCGGTCATCGGAGTAATGCCCGGCAGCTTCGTCCCGAATCCGCCATCGGATGTTTGGATTCCGTTGCAGGCGGACCCTCATAGCACCAACCAGGGCCACTATCTAGCGGTCCTTGGACGACTGAAGCCGGACGTCACTCTTGAGCAGGCTCGCGGGAACCTGAAGCTTGCCGGCGAAGCATTTCGCCGGGAATATCCGAAGTTTATGGATAAAAGCGAATCCGTCGCAGTCATTCCTCTTCAGGAGTCGCTCGTGAGCGATGTGAAGCCGGCATTGCTGATTTTGCTGGGCGCGGTCACATTAGTCCTGTTCATCTCTTGCGCGAACGTCGCGAATCTACTTCTAGCTCGTGCCACAACGCGGCAAAGGGAACTGGCAATCCGAACAGCAGTCGGAGCGAGTCGCTGGAGAGTTGTGCGACAGCTTCTCACTGAAAGTGTCATGCTCGCCACGGCGGGCGGAATTGCAGGCTTTCTGCTCGGCGTTTTGGGTGTAAAGGCGCTCCTGTCTTTGGTCCCTGGCAACATCCCGCTGCTGACCGACGCGGGTACGACCCAACAGGCGCTGTCGCTGCTCGACTGGCGGGTTGCGGCGTTTACGCTCGGGCTCTCTTTTGTGACTGGCATCCTCTTTGGCCTGTATCCGGCTCTGCATATCTCGCGAACAGATGTCGCTTCCGTATTGAAGGAAGCCACTGGACGATCGGGCACGGGGCGTCACCAAAACCGGCTTCGCAAAACTCTGATCGGTAGCGAAATGGCGTTGGCCGTGGTGCTGCTCGCCGGAGCAGTACTCCTGATTCGTACCTTTGTCGGTCTCAGCACTGCGAACCCGGGCATCGACCCACGAAATGTACTGACCCTGCAGACGTCCCTCATCGGTCAGAAGTACGCGACAACAGCAAAGGTGGATACCTTTGTGCGACAGGCAGTGCAGCGCATAGAGGCGTTGCCCGGAGTCGATTCCGCCGCGATGGCCGTTGCGCTGCCGAGCCAGACTCAAATCGATCTGAACATCAATATCGCCGGAAAGATCCCAAAGTCAGGCGATTCCAACGGCGACGAACAGTGGAGGTTCGTAACGCCACACTACTTTAAAGCGTTCCGGATTCCGCTCGTGCGAGGACGCTTTTTCGATGTGCGAGATGCCGGTAATTCCACGCCGGTACTCCTCATCAACAGCAGCTTTGCCAAGAAGTATTTCCCGAAAGAGAATCCAATCGGGCAAGTGATCACGATCGGCAAAGGGCTCGGACCGCAGTTCGCCGATTTTCCCCGCCAGGTTATTGGCGTGGTCGGCGATGTCAAGGAAAGCGGCCTGACTGAGAGGAACGTTCCCGTCATGTATGTACCGCAAAGCCAAGTTTCGGATGCGCTTACTCAGCTGGCCAACTCGGCCCTGCCGATGGCTTGGTGCATTCGTTCGAACGCCGACACAACTACTCTTGCGCCAGCAGTTCAGAGAGAGATTCAGGCGCTGGACGGGTTGATGGCCGTCGCGAACATCCGACCCATGCCTGCGGTGCTATCGGAACATCTTTCTCGGCAAAACTTCAACATGGTCCTGCTCAGTACGTTTGCCGGAATCGCACTGCTTCTGGCGGCAATCGGCATCTACGGACTCATGTCCTACTCCGTGGAACAGCAAACGCAGGAGCTGGGGATCCGGCTGGCGCTCGGCGCCGATCATCCCGACCTTGTCCGGCTAATCGTCAGGGAAGGAATGCTGCCCGCCGGTGTCGGCGTACTGCTGGGTCTGGGAATCGCCTTCGGCCTCACGCGGTTGTTAGGACAACTGCTTTACGGCATTCGGGCAGCCGATCCAGTCACCTTCGGCGGTGTGGCGATCCTGCTTGCAGCCGTCGCCTTGATCTCAACCTACATTCCGGCCAGACGTACAAGCAAGCTGCATCCGTCAATGGCGCTGCGGACGGAATGAGGAATTTCAGCCGGCATTCACCGCATCGGCGAAGCTTTGGAACAGGCGTCGCTGCGCTGGCTGATTCACCACTTGATCTTCCGGGTGCCACTGCACGGCAAGAATAAAGCGCTTGCTCGTGTGCTCCAGCGCTTCCACCGTTCCCTGCTCGGTATCGCGGGCCGAAACGCGCAGACCTTCCCCGACCTTTGAGACAGCCTGATGGTGCCGTGAGTTCACCGCCAACTGAGTGGCACCCACACTCTTGAACAGAAGCGAGTCCGGCCTCACTTCAACCTGGTGAGCGGGTTTGGACCGGTCTTCGAACTCGGGATCGTGAAGCACCGAACCGAGATGCTGAACAAGCGTTCCTCCCAGAGAAACATTCAGTAGTTGCAGACCGCGGCAGATGGCCAGAACAGGCACATCGCGAGCAATCGCCCGTTCAATCAGTTGCAACTCCACCTCGTCGCGCATGTCGTCAGGAGTATCCGTCTCGGGTCGGGCTTCCTCTCCGTACCGCGCCGGATTTACGTCGGTTCCCCCCGTCAGCAGCAGTCCTCCATAGCAATCCAGATCCGCAGGAGCTTCGGCGAGATGTCCATGTGGATCGATACCGACACCACGAAGAGCTTCCAGATAAGCCTGAACTTTTCCCGCATTGCGAAAAGGGACGAGAACGCGATTCCTCACACTTCGATAGTAAAGGCATCGGACATTCTGTTGGATAGCATGAGCTTGTGCGATCCTTTCGCCTCGCCAATGTTCTGCTTTGTGCCCTCGTGGCATCTGCCGGCTCTCATCCCGACTGGGATGGGATTCGAAACCAGATCGATGGCATTCTTCACATTCCGAGACCGCTGCCGGCACTTGAAATGAAGAATTATGGAAAGTTTTCGCCAGCACCGGGCGTCGATGCCGAGCGCGTCTCCTATGCGACGGCTTATGAATTGCGCGTTCCCGCGATCGTGTATCATGCCGCTGGCGCGACCATCACCAAACATCCGGCGCTGGTGATTGTGAACGGCCACGGCGGAGATAAGTCCTCCTGGTACTCGTATCGGTCCGGCATCTTGTATGCGCGCGCGGGCGCCGTTGTTCTCACTTATGATCCGATCGGCGAATTCGAACGGAACAGCGAGCGCAGGTCAAATACCCGGCAGCACGATCAGACTCTTGAGCCGCAGGAGGAAATGGGCCGGCGGCTTAGCGGCTTGATGGTCACTGACGTAATGCAGGCCGTAGCCTATCTTGCTAAACGGCCCGATGTGGATCCCAAACGAATCGCAGTGCTCGGGTACTCCATGGGATCCTTTGTCAGCGCGCTGACGTGTGCGCTCGACACCAACATCGATGCCTGCGTGTTAGCCGGGGGCGGCAACCTGGACGAGCCGGGGGAACATTGGGATACGGCCAGCGCAAAAATGTGCGAGCAGGTCCCTTATCGGGCGCTCACGCCATTGGGCGACCGCGGAGCGATGCTTTACGCGCTTAGCGCCAAACGCGGACCGGAGCTCGTTTTCAACGGCAGCTCGGACGCCGTGGTTGATACCGTGCACGAGGGCCAGAGCTTTTTCGAGGATCTCCGAAGGAGAACAGTAGCGCAAGCTGGAAGTGCTAAGGATGTGTTTGAATTCCAGTTCTCGGCAGGCACCGGGCACGCCCCGTACTTCGTGACGAAGCCGGTTGCGCTTTGGCTGGAGGAGAAATTGAAGTTTCCAAACTGGAAGCGGAAGCAGATTGAAGCCATGCCGGAAACGCGTATCGGCGATTGGGCGAACTCGAACCATATTGCCGTTTCCGCGAGCGAAGGGGCGATTTTGGCGCTGGGCGCCGACGTTCCGGCTGTATCCCGGGCCGATCTGCATGCCATTCCCGATGCGGTTTGGGGCGCGGAACAGGACAGCTACATCTATGAGACTTGGAGAGAGCGCGCCATGACGGCGGCGCATTCTGACGCTCCCTGAGCGGCTACTGTCGCATGTTACCCTTTAGCTTCTTGTTTTTATATGGCTGATCGAAAGTTACAGATCATTCCGATTGGGGGTTTGGGCGAGTTCGGAATGAACTCGATGGCCATCCGATACGGAGATGACATCATCGTCATCGACGCGGGAATGATGTTCCCCGATGTCGAATTGCTTGGTGTCGATATCGTCACGCCCGATTTCAGCTACCTCGAGCAGAATGCCTCGCTTGTACGTGGATTGATCTTAACTCATGGGCACGAAGACCACATCGGGGGTGTTCCGTTCCTGCTCTCTCAGTTGAACCTTCCCGTCTACGGCAGCGAGTTCACGCTGGCCCTTGTCGAGCGGCGGCTCGAAGAGCACGAGATGCTGGACGCCGCCAAACTTCATCCCGTGAAGGCAGGCGGTCGCATCAAGTTAGGCCCCTTTGAAGTAGAGTTCATTCGAGTTACTCACTCCATTGTCAGTTCGCTTGCGGTGGCGATTACCACGCCTTTGGGTGTCATCATTCACACCGGCGACTTCAAAGTGGATCCCACGCCTACCGACAACGAACTGTTCGATCTTCACACGTTTGCGGACTACGGCAAGCGCGGGGTTCTGCTGCTGATGTCGGATTCCACCAACGTCGACCGGCCAGGCTACACCGAGAGCGAACGCGCCGTCCGACCGAGGTTCGAAGAGCTGTTTACCCGCAGTGAGAAGCGGCTCATCATCTCAAGCTTCAGCAGTTCCATTCATAGACTGCAGCAGATTCTCGATCTTGCGGACGAGTACGGCCGCAAGGTGGCGTTTCTCGGACGGAGTATGTTGAATGTGACCGAGATCGCACACAATCTCGGATTGCTCTCCATTCCGGATTCTGTACTGCTTCGCCCGCAGGACATCATGCAAATGCCGCCGGAAAAGGTGGCCGTGGTGGTCTCCGGCACGCAGGGTGAACCCATGTCCGCGCTTTCGCGGGTGGCAGTCGATAATCACAAGCATCTGTATCTCAAAAAGGGCGATACTGTCGTTCTAAGCTCCCGAATCATCCCGGGCAACGAAAAGGCAATCTACCGGATGATGAACCACATCGCACGGCGAGGCGCGGAGATCGTGTACGGCAGCATGAATCCGCCTGTTCACGTCTCCGGTCACGCGAGCGAGGAAGAGCTGAAGCTGGTGCTCAACCTCGTCCGGCCCAAATACTTCATCCCGATCCACGGTGAGTATCTCCAGCTGTCACGCCACGCAAAACTGGCTCAGCATCTGCGCTCGGTGGGTCTCGAAGACACCTTCGTGCTCGAAACGGGCGAGACCCTCGAGATTGACGATCTCGGCGCGCGGCGCGGGGAAAAGGTGACTGTCGGCCGGATCTGTATCGACTCCGGCTCGCTCGATGACGTGGTGGAAGACATCATCATTCGGGACCGCCGCCATCTCTCCGAAGACGGCTTCGTCCTTCCCATCATCGCCATCAACAAACATACCGGCAGGAGCGAAGGCCTCCCCGAGATCGTGAGCCGCGGGTTCGTCAGCGGTGATGGATCCGGTCTGCTCAGCGAAGCCCGCGCAGTTGTGGCGAAGACATTGGAGACATCAACGGCCGAGGAGCGCAGCGACTGGGGTGTCATGCAGGAGAAGATTCGCCAGGATCTCAAGCGCTACTTAAATAAGCAAACTCAGCGGAGACCATTGATCATGCCCGTAATTCTTGAAGTGTGATCTCATCCGCTTCCAGTGAAATCGCGTATGATGCATTAGGAGGCACGATTATATGAAAAAGTTAGCTCTAGCAGCAATCTTGGGAAGCTCGTTTTGTCTGGGCGTTTTCGCCGAAGATATTTCGGGATATGTTTCGGATGCACATTGCGGAGCAAAGCACAGCAGTGTTAGCGAAGCTAATACAAAATGCATCAACAGCTGTCTGAAGAGCGGAGAGCCAGTGCTTGTAAGCGAGGGCAAGGTTCTGAAGTTTGACGCTGATTCGAAAGATAAAGCGATCGCGCACGCCGGGGAATCTGTCAAGATCGATGGCACTGTGACCGGTGACACCGTCAAAATCAACTCCATCGACTCCGCGAAATAGCTCAGTGTTCAAATTCGAGGTTCAGCTTACCGGCTGGGCCTCGATACAGAACCGCCAGATTTTTGAGCTTGTGCTTCCCATCCAGTGGGAAGTACAAGTAACCTTCGACCGGTTGCTTCGACTCTGTTGCTTTTAGCGCCTTTTCCTTCAAGACCTGCAGCAACTTCTCGTCGCCTTTGGCGTTGGTGTTCATCTTCGAATTCAGAGCCACCGGCTTGGAGT
>JAOAPP010000711.1 GCA_025462985.1 Bryobacterales bacterium
AGCCCGCTTCAGCCATTGTTCCGCTTCCCACAATTTACCAAGCTGGCAGGCGTAACAAGCCAGGTTATAGGAAATGATCGGCACTTTGGGAAAGCGGCCGGCCACACCGAACAGGTGATCCCACGCCTCCTGCGTTTGCTGCAGTTCGTGTAATGCGTAGCTCAGGTCGAGCCAGCCCGTGGGCCGCTCGGGAACGAGCCGGATGAGATCGCGGGCCACTTCGGAGCCCGCCTGCCATTGTTTTTGCCGGGCGCATATTTCCCACCGAACCTCGAGCACATCAGGGTGATGCTGAAGTTCCGGCCCGAGCTTTTCTAGCTCGCGGGCCGATTCTTCGAAGTTTCCCAGTTCCAGCCAGCCTTGAGCAGACTGAACCGAAAACAGCTCTGGATATTCCAGCGGTTGCACGCAAGCACTAAACCATAAAGACCAGCCTGCGTCAGGTCTTTTTCCATGGATTTCGCACGTCATTCTGCATTCTGATGTCGTCAGCGCTTGCTCCCAAACCCCAGCGGGGTGACCTGAAGGTAGCCCAGGGTCAGCGCCGATGCCGTTCCCGGCGCGCAGCCCTGGGTAAATCATCCCCCAATATCATTTCCCCTCTCCTTTGCGCCGTTTGCAAAGGAGAGGGGACAAAGGGGTGAGGATTGCCTCATGACAAAACCGCCCAAGTTCCCGCTCTGCGGACGACAAACGGAAATAAAACACCTCTACTCCTATTTCTCTTGCTCCTTGCCCGCGCGGGCTTGATAGGTGTTAGGCCACATCAAAGTGTCAATCATTTTGCTCCCTCCTTAATGTGCATGGCAACAGGCCAGACCGTAGCTGCGATATAACAGAGTGCGACCATAACAGTCGAAAGCCAAAAGCGAAATGGCTGCGACCCCCGGTAGAAAGTGTCTCTACGAACCCAAGCTCGGCCCGTGCTTAGGTCACGGTAAAGCAAGTAGAGCAGTGGAAACTGAATCAGCAATGGCAACCAGAAATAACCGTGGAAACCAGCACGAAAAGTCAGCACTCCGGCGATGCAAAGGTTGAGGAGCACCAAGCACAGGATCCACCGATAAGGTGTCCTCTCCGTGAACAAGTATGGCTCGAAGCGTCCAAGCATGGTGCGAAGTGGCCTAACTATGTATTATACCGAACCACGCTTCAGTATAACCCGGCGCTCTTCAGTCTAACAAGTCTACTCTTGCCTCGGTTGACCCGGTTTGCAAACCAGCCCGGAAAGGACGATGCCATGAAAAACCCATCCGCTCTGTTCATTCCCAACCCCAACGCGGGTTCCGTCACTCAGCCCTGGGTTAACCGCCAGACGATGCGGGCTGGACGCAGACAGATTTGGCTCGCCGGTTTAACGGTGTGGGCAGCCGGGCCAACAGCACGGCCTGCGCATCCCCCCGCGCAGCTTGTCCAGACCGACCTCGATCCGACGCTTGCGAGTCTCTTCTTTCTTGGCCGAGGTCACCCAACAGATCCACTCGTTTCGTGCCAGCGGGGTGATATCGCCCCAGAGGCTCATCGCAGCCGCGTCGGATTCGAGAGCGCTCCGGAGGTCCGCCGGTAGCTTGTGAACCGTTCCGCCCGCAATCTGTTGCATGGTCATACGTCTATTGAACCCGCGTCTCTATCGCTTAACGACCCAAGCTCCCTGTCCACCATAGCTTCAGCAAAGGTGGAAGGACCCAACCCGCGAAGTCGGGTAGTTGATTTGTTGTTCCGTGTTCCCGCGAAGTCGGGTAGCCGATATGTTGTTCTGTGTGCATCCGCTGTGGGGTGCAGTTGATGTGTTGTTCTGTGTGCCCACGAAGGCGTTCGATTGCAACCTGGACGCGTTGGCCGGGTTCGCTGCAGCACACGGTTAAAGGGCTTGGGTCTCAATGAACTGATGATAGCACTCTCTGCAAATCCATCGCCGACCATCGGTGTAACCGATCGAGTGCTCCTCGTCTCCGCCCTCCGCCAGCGTCCACCAGCAAACCTCGCAGTGGTCGTGCCTCCAACCACCGCGAACCATCTCGTAAAACTCCGGGTCATATCGCTGGCCGACAAAAAGCGAGGTAGTGCCGGTGCGCTGAACAAGCGCGTCGCGACAAACCCACGGCTCGCGACGCCACTGATGACTGCGGCAATCTGCAACTGCGTCCGCGATATCCGCACGCTTCCATGCGCTGCCGTGAATCATGACTGTGGAATCTTGGGCCATGCGCGTAATGCCGCCTAATTATTAATTATACTGAAGCACGCTTCAGTATAACCCGGCGCTCTTCAGTGTAACAAGTCTGCTCTTGCCTTGGAGGGCCGCGGCTCTTCCGTATAACACGGAAAGGACAATGCCATGGAAAGGCCTCTGCTTTGTTCATTCCCAGGCCCAAGCTGCGTTTGGAAGGGCAATGCCGAGAAGTCATGCGCCTCAAACCCTCTTCTCGCGCGCCAGCGCATTATGAAGTCCTGTACGGACGAAAGACCTTAGCCCAGCGCTGACGCCGTTCCCGGCGCGCCACCCTGGGTTAAAAATCCCAAATGTCATTTCCCCTCTCCTTAGCCCTGTTTGCTAAGGAGAGGGGATAAAGGAGTGAGGATTGCCTCATGATGACACCGCCCTCATCCCGCTCTGCGGACGACCAACGGAAATGAAAACGTTTTCGGTCCTATTTCTTTTCTCTCTTGACCGTGTGGGCTTGATAAGGGCTACCCCACCTCGAACAAGTCCAAACTCTTCGGGCTGTATCCGAAGATGCGAATCATTGTCCCGCCCTTCCGATACTCTAAACCGATACTTCGCAGCAACTCCTCAAGCCAAGCTGAATGATCGGTGATGTGAAGGCGCGGGGGCAAGCGGTGCTCTCGCGTTTCCTGTAGAAAGGCAACATCCAACCACTCAACAGACAGCAACGGAAAAGGCAAATGGTAAAACCACTCGACATCCCAATACGAAGGAGGGCCATCAATGCACTTGTAACGGTAGCTGGGCTTCCAGCCCTCGCGGCTACGCATCGCGGAGATGAACTCGTTCCACTTCGTGTCGTTCGCCAGGCCGCACAAGCCGCGCTCAGCAATGATGCGCTTCAGCTTCGTGCGCTCGTCTGGCGAGCTGGCGCTGTTTGCTGTGGGGAATGAAGCGTCCATGTCGTCAATGCGTGGGCAGCCGCCTAACAACCAAGCTCACCGACCCTGGACACGAGACGCAACGATAGTCACCGCAGTCGGGCAGTTGATTTGTTGTTATTTGTGCAACCGCGACGCTCCCGCCGGGCTCGCTGAGCTCATGGTTAGGCCACGGTGTCGTCATCTGTGTGAGGCGATGGCAATGACCGACACGACTGTCGCAACGGCAGCCAAACCAACCAATACCCAGCCAAGCACTCGAACCGTTGGGCGAATATCCCTCTGCTCCGGCTCACG
>JAOAPP010000724.1 GCA_025462985.1 Bryobacterales bacterium
CGAGGGTCTTTGTGGAATGGACCATTCCTTTCGCTCTGCTAGCTAATGCAGAGGCGACACGCGCTCTACTGCCTCATACTCTCGGTTCACAGCAACTCGTGGTGCCAGAGACTCTGGCTTGATCATAGGTAGGCGCAACCGCCGGTACGCAAGGAGGATTGCGCCATCCAGGTGCCTTCCGGCCCGCAGTTCTCACGGACGCACTCTTTCGTGGTACTTCATTGAATCTTCGGTAAGTCGGTTGAAGCGCCTGTTCGCGGCGAACGTCAGCTCGGCAGGTCCGCATACCGTCGAAACCTGCGCTGCCGTATCTTCCGCACCCGCTCTTCTATGATTCGCCGAGTCGTTGTCTCGATCGACCTTGTTCGCCACCGGGATGTGTGTGTCCTAAGCCGGATCAGCCGAGTCCTTCATTCCTGGATCCAATGTTGGTTCTAACTACGGACCAGCACGCAACAAGAGATTCGGAATACCGCTGCTTTCCATGAGGTAGCGCACGGCGCAGAGCAGGTCATCCATCCGCATGTCCTCGCACGTTAGAACGCGAACTGCTCCGCCGCCATGATGTAGGTTGCGCGCAACTCGCCGAGGAGAATCCGCCCACGCCTTGACGAGAGGCTCGAGGTCCTAATGCGCGGGTCGAGGGTGCCATCCTGCTGGATCTCAGAACTCAATCACCGGTCCAATCGGGCCGCCCGGCGGAGAATGGCAGGGGCGAGAACGCTGGGCTCGTTCGCGGTGGCAACCGCGACCATAGCGTGAGGGGAACTCGCCAGTCTCATCCTGCAAGCAACTGGGAAGGTGACGGGAAGGGTGTGGGTGGTGGTGCCAATATGGAACCTGGCTGACCCAAAAGTGGAGTGGGCTGTGACTTCGGTAAGGCGGTATACAAGGAGGCAGTCTGGAAGGGCTGTTAGGTGGTGGCAGGGAATC
This sequence comes from Bryobacterales bacterium, assembly GCA_025462985.1. Taxonomy (GTDB): domain Bacteria; phylum Acidobacteriota; class Terriglobia; order Bryobacterales; family Bryobacteraceae; genus Bog-105. The sequence goes on from JAOAPP010000724.1 coordinate 934, forward strand.
GCCAACGAGCGAGCCTTTCAGCGGACGCTATCTTCAGGGCGGCAGAATGGCCGGAGCGAAATGAGAGAGCTATCCCCTTGCATCAAGCGCAAGCTGTATCGGGCCGCCGGAGTGCTGCTGCTTCCGTTTGCGGCGAAGGTCGTCTCTGCTCAGGTGGCTCCGCCTGTGAAGTACGGGCCGGCGGTGTCCGTGTTTGGCCTGCTGACGGAGGCAAAGCCCGACTTCGGATTCTACGGTGATCTTCCCGTGTACGGCTTTACTGCCGGCGGATTCACGGATTCTTCGCGCCTGCTGGGCTCGGAGTTTCGCGGCTCCATGTTCCGCGTGGGCGGCACCGACCATCAAGAGACAGCTCTGGCGGGGCCTCGCGTCGCGCTGCACTATGGGCGCTTTTCTCCCTATTTATCTGTTCTCGGGGGCGTGAGCCACTCCTGGTGGTACACCAATTTCCCAGGCAAGGGTTTGCCGAAGCCCACGATGAAAGTGGGCACCGGGCTGGAATGGTCCGCGGTATCGGGAGTAGACGTCTTCATGAGCAGGTCGATGAGCCTGCGCGTGGGCGAACTCTCGTATGGGAACGTCTTCGTCGGGACGCGGACGCTCACGTCGCTGACAGCAAGTGCCGGCATTGTCTACCGGCCCCGCGCGCGATCGTCTTTTTGAAACACACTCAGTAGCTTTTTGCCGGGATCGTTGCCGGGGATCGTGACTTATTCGCGCGCTCGGGAAGAGGTGTTTTTGTACGCCTCCAGGTATCGTATTGCGCTGCCGGCCGCAAGCAAAACATACAACTTAATGATTACGGAAGAAACTTAATCTTTCCCCTAAGATCCATTTTGGAAACATAACTGCAATGGCGACGTGTCACGGATGGCTACGCTCCTCCCCCCGAGGCGGTCCGACAAGCCTGCTGGAAATGAACACGAGGATCATCGATGAGTCATAAGGAACAGGGGCTGGAGAAGGAGCTGACGATGCAGGCCTTGCTCGCCATCCTGAGGCGGCGCCGGGCACTGATCACCAGTACGACAGCGGTCTGCTTCATCCTGGCGGCCCTCTTCTGCATGGTTGCCAGCCGGCGCTACTCCGCCACGGCCGAGATCCAGGTACAGAAGTCGAGCTCCGACGGCCTGGGCCTGGACAGCATGATGTCCTCTGCGGGAGGGGACGCAACCGACACGCTCGACGCCAACATTACTTTGCAAACGCAGGCGAATATTCTTCAGTCCGATACTCTCGCCTTGAAGGTGATCGAGGAGCTGGATCTGGAGCACACCCCGGACTTCAGGCCCAGCTTCAATCCGTTGGGCTGGGCGCTTGGCTTACTCACACCCGCTGGACCCAAGGACCGGCTGAGTGCTCCCCTGGAGCAGGCGCCGGTGCGCCGTACCCGTGCGCTGCATGTGTTTGCGGGCAACCTCAAGGTCAAGCCAGTTCCCGGCACGCGGCTGATCGACGTCACTTACCTCAGCACGGATCCGAAGCTGGCGGCAGCAGTGGTGAACCACCTCACGCAGGGGCTGGTGGACTACACCTTCCAGACGCGCTACAACGCCACGAACCAGGCCTCCAGCTGGCTCAGCTCCCAATTGCAGGATCTGAAGAAGGAAGCAGAGACGCTCCAGGCGCACGTCGTCACGCTGCAGAAGGACTCGGGCGTCTATTCGCTGGGCAACGATTCGACGGGTAAGGAACTGGCCTATAGCGCCATCCTTGACCGGCTTCAGCAATCCACGGCCTCACTTACGGCGGCAACTTCGAATCGCATCCTCAAAGGCGGCCTTTATGAGATCACCCGCAAGGGCGATCCGGAGTTGATCTCCGGGCTGTCGGGTTCGTCCATGGCTTCGCCTGCGGTCAGCAATTCACTGTCGCTGATTCAGGGTTTGCGGCAGCAGCAGGCGACGCTGGAAGCGCAGATCGCGACCGACAGTTCGCGGCTGGGCAGCGCCAATCCCAAGCTCGGCGACGAGCGCGCTTCGCTCGCATCCATCAATGACCAGATCAAGGCCGAGGTGGCGCGCATTGGCCAGCGTGCGGAGAACGACTACCGCTCCGCGCAGCTGGTCGAAGCGAACCTGCAAGGCGTCTACGACCAGCAGCGTGCAGCCGCCAGCAAGCTCAACGACAAGGCCATCGAGTTCATGATCGCCCGCCAGGAGGCGGAAAGCAGCCGCACCCTCTACGAAACCCTGAATGCCCACTTGAAGGAAGCGGGCGTGATGGAAGGGCTGCACTCCTCGAACATCACGGTGGTGGATCCGGGCCGCGTCCCCGCCAAGCCGGTCAAGCCGAACGTTCCGCTCTACCTGGCGCTGAGCCTGGTCGGTGGCGCATTCCTCGGGGGGATCGGAGCGTTGTTCCGCGAATCCACCGATGATCGCATCCAGTCGATGGAGATGGTGGAGGCTGCACTTGCGACACCGATCCTCGCAGTGCTGCCGCTCCTGCATGGAAGCGGAACGCGTGGTGTCAGCTCCTATCTGCCCTCCCGCACTGGCCCCAAGCAGCTTCCCGCGGCAGGCGAGGATCTGGCGAACGCACGCCGGCTGCCCGCGATCGATGGACCGAACACAGCCTTCGTTGAGTCCTTGCGCTCGCTGCGCACCTCACTCCTGCTATCACGCTCCGGTTCTCCACCCAAAGTCATCCTCATCACCAGCGCCACTGAGGATGAAGGCAAGAGCACTGTCTCGGTGAATCTTGCGGCAGTCTTCGCTCAGTCAGATTCCAGGGTGCTTCTGGTCGAAGCAGACATGCGCCACCCGGGACTCACACGGCGCTTTGGCTATGAGCGC
>JAOAPP010000736.1 GCA_025462985.1 Bryobacterales bacterium
CGGTAGAGTTCCTTACCAAGCCCTTCCGCGACCAGGACTTGCTGGATGCGATCCAGCAAGCTTTGGATCGCGACCAGGTAATGCGTCAATGGCAGACTGAGTTTGCCGAATTGCGAAAGCGCTACGAGTCCATGACCGCACGCCAGCGCGAGGTCATGGCCCTGGTGGTTTCGGGCATGCTCAATAAGCAAATAGCTTTTGAGCTCGGAACCAGCGAAATCACCGTGAAGATCCATCGCGGGCACGTGATGCAAAAGATGCGGGCTGAATCGCTGGCGGAATTGGTCAGAATGGCGGCAAAGCTCGAGCTTCCACCTGGCAAGAAGTAGTTTAGTATCAACGCTGATTACACAAAACGGATCCTCTAAACCGCGACAGCACGATGGCTTCTTGCGGCCGCTCCAGAAAATATCTCCGAGTGCCAGAAAGACTCCTAACGATAGATAAACTGCTTGCGCTGGCTCAGGCGCGATCACCCCGATGTGGAAGAGGCACGCGAGGCCGCCTCGAGAGCCGTCAAAGACGCAACCCGTGCGGCGGAAATCATCAGCCGGATACACCTGCTGTTTAAGAAGGGAGCTCCGCAACAGGAGTTGGTGGATGTTAACGAAGTCATTCGAGAGATGCTCGTCCTGCTGCGCAGCGAGACAGCGCGATACTCCATATCCATCAGCACGAAACTGGCCGGAGATCTTCACCGGGTCATGGGAGATCAAGTGCAATTGCAGCAGGTTCTGATGAACCTCGTGATCAATAGCATCGATGCAATGAAGGAAGTGGATGGGACACGCGAACTAAGGATCACCTCGCAGCGCGCAGAGAAGGAGCACCTTTTGGTGTCGGTCAGCGATATCGGCGTGGGGCTGCCCAGGCAGCAGACGGACCAAATATTTGATGCGTTCTTTACAACCAAGCCTCACGGAACCGGCATGGGACTTCGCATCAGCCGCTCCATCGTGGAATCGCACGGCGGCCGCTTGTGGGCCCGGCGACAAATCCCCGCGCGGCGCAATTTTTTGTTTCACCTTGCCCACCAAAGCCGAAGCCAATGAATAACGCCAGCCGGATTAGGACCCCTATACTAAAGCATGATTGTGCCATTGTCGATGTTCTATTAGGCTTCCACTATGGCCATGCAAGACAACACGAAACTCGTGACGATTGTCGATGATGACAATTCGATCCGAAGCGCGTTGCAAGGTCTCCTGAAAGCAGTTGGATTGCCGTCGCAAGCGTTTGCGTCGGCGGAGGAATTCCTCAACTCCGGTCAGCAACATCAGACCGCATGTCTGATCACGGATATCCGCATGCCGGGAATCTCCGGTCTGGAATTGCAGGCAAGGCTGAACGCTGAGCATTGCAGAATTCCGACCATCTTCATCACAGCGCACGGCGACGCACAAATGCGGATGCGGGCGTTGAGAGCAGGAGCAGTGGAGTTTCTGGCAAAGCCGTTCGACGATGAAGCCCTGCTCGAGACCGTTCGAGCGGCTCTCGCGAGTTGAGCCCGATAGATAGCATGCGCCAGCACCTGGAGGTTAACTGTGGGAGCTTTCGAAAATATCGGGATCAGCGATCCAGTTTCTCTTAAGCGCAGATTCGAGCAACTCATAGGAAACAGTCCGGCTATAGAGGAAGTGCTCGAACAAGTCGAGCGTGTCGCCCCTACGGATTCCACCGTTCTTATCCAAGGCGAAACGGGCACCGGCAAAGAACTGATCGCGCGCGCGATTCACAATATCAGTTCACGGTGCGGTAACTCATTCGTAAAAATGAACTGCGCTGCCATTCCGCTGGATCTACTGGAAAGTGAGCTTTTTGGCCACGAGAAAGGCGCGTTCACCGGAGCCATAGCGCAAAGAATTGGCCGTTTCGAGCTGGCCGACAAAGGCACGCTCTTCCTGGACGAAGTGGGCGATATTCCGTTGGTGCTGCAGCCCAAACTGCTGCGCGTACTGCAGGAACAGGAGTTCGAGCGCTTGGGCAGCACTCAAACTCACCACATGAACGTTCGGCTGGTGGCTGCAACCAACCGTGACCTTACGGAAATGGTGAAGCGGGGCGAATTTCGCAGCGACCTCTACTACCGTCTCAATGTGTTTCCGATCTTACTGCCACCGCTGCGGGCGCGCCGCGAAGACATTCCGGCCCTGGTGACGCACTTTATCGAGATTTTTTGCCGTCGGATGGGTAAGCAAATCGAACACATTCCTCCGGAGACAATGATTGCGCTCAACTCGTACCCGTGGCCGGGGAACATCCGCGAGTTGCAGAATCTGATCGAACGTGCCGTGATCCTTTCCAACTTTGGTGTATTACCCAATCCTCTGCCAACCGCGGCGTCTAAGGATGCCGTCATAGTTCCTGCTGCAACGACTCTGAGAGACTCCGAACGCGCTCTGATTTTGAACACGCTTGAAGAGGTAGATTGGGTGATCGGCGGCACGAAAGGCGCAGCCGCCAAACTTGGCTTGAAGCGCACGACTCTGATCTGCAAGATGCAGAAGCTGGGAATCTTCCGGCCGTCTCCCGAAGGCAGTCAAGCTATTACGGGGCCATCGCCGCCGGAGCCGGTTTCACTTTCAAGACAGTAACCGCACACGTGGGCTACTCAGCTGCCGAAGAAGTACCGGGAGGTCGTCGGCACCGATTTCCGGTACAAAGTATCACCAAAGGTATCACAAAAAATCTC
>JAOAPP010000018.1 GCA_025462985.1 Bryobacterales bacterium
GCTGTTCGGCCACGAAAAAGGAGCCTTTACAGGTGCGGTGGCACTGAAGCGCGGACGCTTGGAGCTCGCGCAAGGCGGTACGATCTTTCTGGATGAAGTGGGCGAGCTCGCTATGCCGTTGCAGGCAAAGTTGCTGCGTGTACTGCAGCAGCGCGAGTTCGAGCGGGTCGGCGGAACCCAGGTGCTTTCACTGGACATCAGAGTGATTGCGGCGACAAATCGCGACCTGTCCGAAGACGTCAAGGACGGAAGGTTTCGGGAAGACCTGTACCATCGCCTGAACGTAGTGACGCTGAATTCGCCTGCGCTGCGGGATCGGAAAGATGATATCGCCCTGCTGGCCCGATACTTCCTCGATCGCTCGGCAACGAGATGCAAGCGGCACGTACAGGGGCTTTCGAAGGAGTCTGAGGAACTGCTTACGCAATACCAGTGGCCAGGAAATGTACGGGAGCTGGAGAATGCGATGGAGCGGGCCGTGGTGCTCGGTGTATCCGACCTGGTGCTTCCGGAGGATTTGCCCGAGACGCTGCTGGAGGCGGCTCCGCAAACTGCGGGGACCAAGTATCACTCGTCTGTGGGACAAGCCAAGCGCGAGGCGATTCTGGAAGCGTACGCGCAGAATAACGGAGATTACAAGCTAGCGGCGCGCGCGCTTGGGTTACATCCCAATTATCTTCTGCGGCTGGTTCGGAATCTTAATTTGAGGGACGACATCAATGGCATGTCAGCGAGCGCCGGCCGCTGATTTACGCCCGATATGCAGGGCGGCGACTCCACCCGTGAGCAATTCATAGCTGCTTTGTGAAAAGCCGGCAGCAGAAATCATCGCCTTCAATTCTTCTGCGCGCGGAAATTTACGGATGGATTCGGGCAAGTAGGCGTAGGCTTCGCGAGAGCCCGACACCAGACTGCCGATGGCCGGCAGAATGAATCGCGAGTAGAAGCCGTAAGCGGTCCGCATGAAGAAACCGGGGGGATGAGAGAACTCGAGAATGGCAAGGACACCGCCGGGTTTCAGCACTCGTGCGAGTTCTTGGAGACCGCCACGATAGTTGGTCAGATTTCGAAATCCGAACGCGATCGAGATGGCATCGAGACTAGCGTCCGCAAGCGGTAGCTGAAGGGCATCCGCCTCGACGAGCGGCGCAGTAAAATGGCGGCCGCGAGCTTTTCCCTGTGCGGTGATCAGCATGGGATGGCAGAAGTCTGCGCCGAAAATGCGGGCGTTTGCGGCGGATTGAAGGTCCAGGAGAACATCGCCTGTACCGCAGCAAAGGTCGAGTATTTTAGCCTCCGGCTGCTGCAGCTTGTCTTCGAGGCGGCGGAGAAGAACTTTGCGCCAGCCGCGATCTATGTTGAACGACAGCAGATGGTTGAGCAGGTCGTAGCGCGGAGCGATTTCGGCGAAGGTGCTTTGAACCCAGTCGGCGGCCTGCTTTTCGCCAGAGACACCCGGCGGCGTTGTGCCGACTACATCCTTCACTAGCTTCTCGCCTGCAGCGTGTCCACAATGGCCTCGCGGACGATGGACATGTCCTGACCGGCAAATATCTTTACTTCTCCGATGCGTGTGGGGAGCACGAAGTGCACGTTGCCACCGACGGTTTTCTTGTCCTTGGCCAGGCGGTCGACCAGGCGATCGGGATTGAGGTCCGAGGCCTGTGGCAGCGGTCCATAACGACAGACAAGACTTCTGATGCGATCAGCCTCAGGAGACACGAGCACGTTTAGGAGTTCAGCCAGCCGGGTCGCGGCGAGCATGCCCCAAGCGACAGCCTCGCCGTGCACGTAGCGCACATAACCGGTTTCGGCTTCCATGGCGTGTCCGACCGTGTGACCGAAATTGAGGATGCGGCGGAGATCGCTTTCACGTTCATCGGCGGACACAACTTCGGCCTTGATGCCCACCGCCGCTGAGACGATCTGATCCACACAAGTGGGATCCTGATCGAGAATTTTCTGGGCGGCCGACTCGAGGAGATCAAATAGGGACGCGTCGCGAATGATGCCACATTTGATGATCTCGAAGAGACCGGCGCGGTATTCACGGGGAGGAAGGGTGGAAAGGACGTCGGGATCCGTAAGAACAGCGACCGGGTGATGGTAAGTGCCGATCAGATTCTTTCCACTCGTGAGATTCACGCCGGTTTTGCCGCCCACCGCGGCGTCGACTTGAGCGAGCAGGGTGGTGGGGATCTGGATCGTGGGAATGCCACGCATGAAAATGGAGGCGAGAAAGCCGCTGACATCGGCAACAATTCCGCCGCCAAAGCCAATGACAAGGCTTGTTTTGTCGGCCCCGTGCTCCATCATTTTCTCGGCCAGGGTTTCGACCCAGGAGAATCGCTTGTTTTCTTCGCCTTCGGGAAGCGTGAGTACGAAGTGCTCATTCGCCGCGATTTGGCCCGCGATGCGTTTACCGTGAAGCCGCCAGACCTCTTCGGTAGTAATGATGAACACCTTGCCAGTGTTGCGGGGGATGAACCTTCGGATGTTCTGCAGTAAGCCCCTTTCAACGACACTTGGGTACGTTCGCTGCGCCGTTTTGACTTCGAAGGTGGGCATGAATTTCCGTTGTACCATGCGCCGGAGGATAGGAGTTTTGCATGCGCGACCTGCGCCAAATCGGCATGGCGGCTGAAGTGAACGCTTACTATATCATTTGGATATCACTCCCCCAGTTCAGCGTGTCAGCACGGATTTCATTGTTGTAGGCGCCGGTGTTGCAGGTCTTCGTGCGGCGATTGAACTCGCCTCGGCGGGGCGGGTTCTGGTGATTGCGAAAGACAGCCTTCGCGAGTCATCGTCAGAGTACGCGCAGGGCGGCATTGCGGCTGCCTTGAGCGATGACGACGAAGTTGAACTGCATGAGCAGGACACGCTCATCGCGGGTGACGGACTTTGTGATCCCGCCGCGGTACATACCCTGGTGGAAGAGGCTCCGGCGGCGATCGAGCAGTTGATCGAGTGGGGAACGGCGTTTGACCGGGAAGGAAAGCGCCTGTTGTTCGGCCGTGAAGGCGCACATAGCCGGAACCGTATCCTGCATGCCCATGGCGACTCGACAGGACGCGAGATTGTTCGGACGCTACGGTACCAGGCCACCAATCTAGAGGACGTCAACTTCCAGAGTTTCGCGGCAGTGACGGACCTGCTGCTTAGCGACGGCGAGGTGGTGGGCGTTTCGGCTTACGACGAAACCACACGGTCAGTTGTGCTGGTAGAAGGGCGAGGCGTTCTACTGGCCACGGGAGGGCTCGGACGTGTATTTGAGAACACGACCAATCCAGACGTTGCCACGGGGGATGGCGTAGCGTGCGCATTTCGTGCGGGCGCAGGGATTGCCGATATCGAGTTCGTGCAGTTTCATCCAACGGCACTTTACATTCCCGACGCACCGCGATTTTTGCTGAGTGAGGCGCTGCGGGGCGAGGGCGCGTACCTGAGGAATGCGAGTGGGGAGCG
>JAOAPP010000780.1 GCA_025462985.1 Bryobacterales bacterium
GGTGAGTCGGCATTAAGAGAATCGGACTCTGTAGGTAAAGCGGAAGCAGACCCGTGCGGAACGAGGAAGCGACCCGAATCATCGGTCCAGCCCAGCTCCTGTACGTTGATGAATCTTTTCTTGGCGCGCGGTTCGCTGTCTGTGAGACCCCTTGTTTCAGCTGGTCTCCGATCCGGCAATGGGAGGTACACATAGGTACCGGGAAGTGGGTATGGCTCCGGCGAAAGTGATTGCGTGCACTGTCCCACTTTCCTCCCGCTTTCCCTTTGCGGAAAGCAAGGCGCAGTGCTCTCGCGAAACTGCATCCGTCGCACTGGTACAATCCTCGTCGATGCCGAAAGCCGTTTTCATTTTTGCGATCGGATTGCTCGCAGCACTTCCTGCTTTATCGCTCGAAGAAAAAGATGTCGCGTACGGGAGCCGCGATGGAAAGGCGTTGCTCTTGGACCTACATGTCCCTGAGGGTCCGGGTCCGTTCCCCGCTGCCATTCTCATCCATGGTGGCGGCTTCGACGGGGGAAGCAAAAGCACAAACGTGCGGCCTTTGTTTGAGCCGCTCGCAAACGCCGGGATCGCCTGGTTTAGTCTCGATTACCGACTTGCTCCCACAGTGCAGTTTCCGCAAGCTCTTCGTGATATCGACGACGGAATTGTCTGGGTGAAAACAAACGCGTCCAAGTACCGCATCGATCCCTCCAGAATCGCCATTATCGGAGAGTCCGCCGGCGGCTTCTTTGTGAACTACATAGGAACTCATCAGGCCGCCAAGGTCCCGGTGGCCGCAGTCGTGGACTTTTATGGACCTTCCGATTACGGCCAGTTGGCGCAACTGCGTAATGCTCATCCGGAGCGCTTTGACATGACCACCATCAATCGGCATGCGGCCAACGGAGGAGGCATTCGCTTCTTTGGCGTTCAGCAGCTTGATCAGTCAGGACTTGCCAAGCTGCACGGGCTCGCTCCTATCGTTGCCGTCCATAAGGGCATGCCACCGTTTCTCTGCATACACGGCACGAAGGATGATCAGGTCTCATACGAACAGTCGATCGCGTTTTGCGACGCCATTCGCCGTGTCGGGACGAATTGCGAGCTGATCACAATCGAAGGCGGCGGCCACGGGATGTCACACTGGCGTGAACCGGACATGCAACATTGGAAGCCCGAAATGATTACATGGCTGAAGAAAACCCTTCAGATACAGTAGACTTCCTTCTGCTCGTCCGCAGAGCGAACAAACAGCCCTGGACGAATGTCGCTCTCCCGCAGCGGTCATATTCTCAACTTTCCGTCCATCGGCGGCCTGGTGAGTTTTGCCGCGACCGGGTAACTGGCTCCACCTGGCATCAAAGTGCTGATCGTTGAGCCGGGTCCCCTCCGCACGGATTGGGCAAAACGTTCCCTGCTAGAGTCCAAGACCATCATCGAAGATTGCGACTCCACTGCTGGCGAGCGTCGACGACAAAGCCACGCGCGGAGCGGAACGCAGCAGGGCGATCCAGTGCGCGCGGGAGAAGCGATCCTCCAATCTGACACTTCAGAGAATCCGCCCCTGCGCCTTGTGCTCGGCAAAATAGCGCTTGAGTTGACGCACAAGAAGCTCGAAGCTGTGAAGAAGGATCTCGGTTCCTGGCGTGAGATCTCACTGAGTGCCGATTATCCAGAGTTTCAAGACGTAAAGTGACACGGACCAGCACGTGGCCAGGATGAAACGGACGTACCCCTAATGGCCTGCCGTGCCGGATGTCGCTTTGATTGCCATGCTCACGGTCGGGGAATCTATCAACACGGTGTCGCCGAGGAATTCCAGCGTTAGCAGTGCGCGATCAGCCGCTTCCCGATGTCCAGCTCCACAGGCATCACGGACAACGATAGGCACCAACCCGAGATCCGCCCCATGGCGACAGGTGATATCGATCCCAATCTCCATAGCCACTCCTACGATAAGAAAGGACTGGATCCCGCAGTCTCGCATCGCCATAGCGAGCGGAGTCCCTTCGAACGCGGACATCGTGAGTTTGTCAAATACCGCTTCACTGGGCAAGGGCGGCAGTTCTGGCACGATCTGAAAGGCCGGGCTATCGCGCAGAAACCATGGCTGCACTTTCTCGGGATCATTGACGCGTTGCCATGACATTGCCTGGCGAAATTGAAATGAGCCCATCAACTGTTTCGGCAAAGAAAGGTGCCTGGTGTAAAAGACGCGCATCCCCGCTGTGCGCGAAAGATTGAGCACTTGCTTTACCTTGTCGGTGATTGCGGCACCATCTTTGATTTGTTGAACGATACCCGCTTGCATATCGTACACGATCAGTGCACAACGGTTCGGGTTTACCAGCTCTTGAATGCTTTCCAGGATTTCTACTCCGAAGGCAGTTTTCATATTGGTTCTCTCTCCGTGTCGACCAACAGCCGTAGGTTCTGCTCTCTAGCAGTTTCTCCTATTTGAGTTCCGTGTAATATAGGGGAACCAAATGGAGCTGGGCGGGTTCTTATAGATATGGGAAATCCACGTGGTGTGGCTCGCGACTTTGATGCGCTGGAAGCTCGTCGTATGAACGCATTGGGGTTGATGCGCGATGGCCTGAACAACAGTCAGATTGGCCGCGCATTGGAGGTCGCGAATCAGACCGTGAGCCGCTGGCGCAAAGAGTATAGGGAAGGGGGCAAGAAGGCGCTGGCGCAAGCGGGCCGTGCCGGACGCAAGCCACGGCTCGACAGCAAACAAACGAAGGCGCTGACGAGCAGACTGCTGGCGGGTCCCGAACAACTCGGCTACGAAACCCCACTTTGGACCTGTGAGCGGGTAGCCGATCTGATTGCTCAGGACTTCGGCATTCACTACCATCCCGGCCACGTTTGGCGTATTTTGCGTGGCTTAGGGTGGAGCCCGCAACGTCCCGTTGGCCGGGCGCTGGAACGCAATGAGAAAGCGATCCGGGAATGGAAACGCGTCACTTGGCCCAAGGCTAAAAAAAGCTCAAAGCGAAGGCCGAACCATTGTCTTCCTTGACGAAAGCGGATTGACCCAGAAACCGCACCGCTGCCACACCTGGGCGCCGCGCGGTCAAACGCCGATCCTGTTTCATCACTTCAACTGGAAGAGCTTGTCGCTGATTGCCGGTCTCAGCCGATGGAATCTGCATTTCGAACTGTTTGCCGAAACGGTTAAGAGTCCGCGCACCGCAGCCGCTTCCTGAAGGATTTCTTGGCCGGCCTGGACGGAAGAATCCATACGCTTGCCCTGCCAGCCTATGCGCCGGAACTCAATCCTGTTGAATACATCTGGGCGCATCTGAAGCAGCACGAGTTGCCCAATGTCTGTGCCTAAGATCTGTGGAGCCTTGGCGATATGGCACGCAACCGGCTTAAGCGCATCCGCCGCAGAAAGCCCCTCCTGATTGCCTGCTGCAAGTAGTCCTCGCTCAGCTTTTGACTACGCTATATTATGCGAACCTTAAATAGAAGTTTATGCTCAGGTCGCACATTGGCCGGCCCGTGAGTGGCCGGCAGGCGTTTGATACTGTTCGCCTGAGATGACCGTGGAAAGAATGACGATACTCTGACGGAGTATGCGAATCCGCATTCGCCCGGTTGCTTTCATCTCGTCGTTCGTACTAACGGGTGTGTTGTCTAGTCTTGGCTGCGGAGGTTCTTCCTCCTCGCAAGTCCAAATGGCGCCAGCCGTTCCTCGTGTCCCTGCTCCTCAAGCGAGTCACACGAACGTGCTAACGTATCACAACGATGTCGCGCGGACTGGCCAGAATCTGACCGAAACAACACTGACTCATGCCAACGTGAACTCCGCCTCGTTCGGGAAACTCTTCTCCGTTCCTCTTGATGGAAAGGTGGACGCACAACCGTTGTACGTCTCATCACTGGTGATGGGTGATGGGAGCGCACATTCCGTAATCTACGCCACAACTGAACACGGTTCGGTTTTTGCAATCGATGCGAATGGCGGGGCGATACTGTGGCAGACGACTTTATTGGGTTCAGGAGAGACTCCCTCCGACGATAGAGGTTGCGGGCAAGTCTCTCCCGAAATCGGCATCACTGCTACTCCGGTTCTTGACCTCACGGCGGGTCCACACGGGGCCATTTACCTGGTAGCCATGAGCAAGGATGGGAGCAGCAACTATCACCATCGTTTCCATGCGCTCGACCTCACAACCGGGCAAGAAGATTTCGGTGGTCCCACCGAAGTCACGGCAACGTACCCCGGTAACGGGGACAACAGCAGTAACGGACAGGTCGTATTTGACCCGAAGCAGTACAAGAGCCGTCCGGGCCTGCTTCTGCTCAATGGGATTGTGTACGTGGGCTGGGGCTCACACTGCGATTTCCGTCCATACACCGGCTGGTTGATGGGTTACGACCGCCTGACTCTAAAGCAGGTCAGCGTGTTCAACTTGGCCCCGGGCGGGAATGCAGGTGCGCTTTGGAATTCAGGTGGAGGGATCGCGGCCGATTCGGTGACCGGCCGAATCTTTGTTGCAGTCTCGAATGGCACGTTTGATACGGCGCTGGACGCCCAGGGCTTTCCGATGGCCGGCGATTTCGGTAATGCATTTGTAAAGCTGAATACTGCTAACGGTCGTTTGATTCCGGAAGACTATTGGACTATGAGCAATACCGGCAGCGAGTCCGACCACGACGAAGACCTGGGATCGGGCGGCGTGCTGCTGCTTCCGGATTTGAAGAACGCCGCAGGGCAAGTGGTTCAGCTTGGAACAGGAGCCGGGAAGGATGGGCGGCTTTACGTGTTCAATCGAGCGAACATGGGAACGTTCAACCCACAAAACAATAGTGGCGTATACCAGGATCTTACGGGTGTCTTGGGGGGCGCCGTCTTTGCATCTCCAGCGTGGTTCAACGGGACCGTGTATTATGGCGCGGTCGGGGACCGTATTCGCGCGTTCAACATGGACGCAGCTGTTCTGCAATCCGGGCCGGCATCGATGACCGACACCTTTTTCGAATATCCGGGGGCCACACCAGCAGTTTCAGCGAACGGGACCGTTGACCCGATCGTGTGGGCGGTGGAGAATGCCAATCCGGCTGTTCTTCACGCCTACGATGCCACCAATCTTGCCACCGAGCTCTACAACAGCGGACAAGCGAATTCCGGCCGCGATTCGTTCGGCCCGGGCAACAAGTACATCACGCCGACTATTGCGGACGCGCGAGTCATTGTCGGCACAACCAACAGCATTGCGGTCTTCGGCCTGCTCAAATAGCTGCTAAGCCGGTCCAATATCTTAGTATGAAAAAAGCCCTAGTAGCAGGAGCGCTCGGCGTCACCGGGCGGGCACTCGTCGATCATCTTATTTCTCGTGGCGATTGGGAAGTTATCGGACTATCTCGACGAAGCCCGGAATTTAGAACAGCCGCTAAATTCATCTCTGGCGATCTTCTCGATCGGCCGAAACTCGAAGCCCAACTGGATGGGATTGGAGATATAACCCACGTCTTCTATGCTGCGCTTCAACCCGGAGGCAGTTTCTTCGGAGAGGTTGGCCCTAATTTGGCCATGCTTATGAATGCGATCGAAACCGTGGAGCGATTCTCCAGAAAGCTGCGAAAGGTGATTCTGGTCGAAGGAGTCAAATTCTATGGAGCCCACCTCGGTCCATTCAAGACGCCTGCCAAAGAAACCGATCCGCGCCATATGCCGCCGAACTTTTATTACGACCAAGAGGATTACTTGAAGCAACGGTCAGCCGGGAGGACATGGTCCTGGACGGCATTGAGACCGTCCTGCATATGCGGGTTCGCGACTGGAAATCCCATGAACATCGCCACCGTCATCGCCGTTTACGGTGCTCTGTGCAAGGAAATGCATGTGCCTTTTCGCTTTCCTGGTTCAACTGCTGCATACCACGCAATTATGGAGATGACGGATGCAGAAATTTTGGCCAAAGCTATGGTCTGGACGGCGGAGAATGACCAGTGTGATGGACAAGCGTTCAATTTTACAAATGGAGATTTCAATCGGTGGGAGAATCTGTGGCCGGTACTCGCCGGATTTTTCAAGATGGAGTACGCGCGACCTCAACGCTTTCCCCTCGCGCAGTTCATGTCGGATAAAGAGCCGGTCTGGAAGACTCTGGTCAAGAAGCACGGACTTCTGGATTACTCCTTCGAAGATGCTGCGGCCTGGCCATTTGGGGAAGCCATCTTCAATCTCGATTATGACGTGATGTCGGATACCACCAAGATACGGCGCTTCGGTTTCCACGAGTGGGTAGACACGGAAGAAATGCTGCTTCGAATCTTTGCACGGTTTCAAAAGATGCGATTTATTCCGTCGCACTAGCCAAGAAATCCGGTGTCAGTCATTGTGCGAGTTCTTTGCCGCAGGGTGGAGGCAGAGGCTCCTCCAACCCACAAACGCCGGAACAGAGATACCGTATAAGTAATTACATGAAGAACTATGACATCACCACCGGCGAAGACTTTGTTCTGCTCACATTGGCACATATCTGGCGCGCCGTTGCGGAAGGTCTCCGACTAGCCACCGAACCCTGG
>JAOAPP010000800.1 GCA_025462985.1 Bryobacterales bacterium
AACCGGGAATGACGATCAATGTCAACGTCGGCCCTCGGAATGCGGACGGATACTACGACCTTTCCACCATTACGGTCGACCGCCCGAGGGATTGGAGCGGTCTCCAGAGCGCCTTCGCAGAGAAGCGGAACATTGCCGGCGTCGTGGCCGAGCAGGTTAAAGGCGGCTTTCGAGTGGACGTTGGAGTACGCGCCTTTATGCCGGCTTCGCGCAGCGGGGTGAGAGAGGCGGAAGAGATGGCGGCCCTGGTGGGGCAGGAGATTCAGTGCCGGATCACCAAACTCGACACCGAGAAGGAAGATGTGGTCGTGGACCGCAGGGTTGTTCTCGAAGAAGAGCAGTCTCAACGGCGCGAGCAGAAGTTTTCGGAGTTGCGCGAAGGCAGCGTGATTAAAGCTCGGGTCCGGAGCCTCATGGATTTCGGGGCATTCCTCGATCTTGGCGGCGTAGACGGACTGCTGCACATCGCTGACATGTCCTATGCGCGTGTCAGCAAGGCTGCGGACGTGGTGAAGGTCGGCGATGAGTTGACGGTCAAGGTGCTGAAGGCAGATCCGGCAACCCGCAAGGTCTCGCTCGGTCTCAAACAACTGCAGGAAGATCCCTGGACGGTGGCAGCACGAACCTTCAATGTCGGCGACCGGGTTAACGGAACGGTTTCCCGACTGGCGGATTTCGGCGCCTTTGTCGAACTGCTGCCGGGCGTCGATGGTTTGATTCACATCTCGGAGCTTTCCTGGGACAAGCGTGTGCGGAAGCCCGGGGATCTGCTGAAAATCGGGGATCGAGTGGAAGCCGTTATTCTGCAAGTCAATCCTGGTGACAAGCGGATCAGCCTTGGATACAAGCAGGCGCTCGGCGACCCGTGGGACCTGATCCCATCGAAGTTTCCGTCAGGCGCTATCGTCGAAGGGCCGGTCACCAATCTGACTGATTTCGGCGGGTTCGTCGATCTGGGCGAGGGGATCGAGGGCATGATCCACATCTCCGATATCACGAACGAGAAGCGGCTCAACCATCCCCGGGAGAAGCTCACGAAGGGGCAGAGAGTGAAGGCCGTGGTTCTCGAGATCGATCGGGAGCGGCGGCGCATTCGGCTCGGAATGAAGCAGCTGGAGCCGACCACCGTGGATCACTACATCTCCGAGCATCAGGCGGGCGAGACGGTGAGCGGAAGGCTGGTCGAAGTCCACGGGAACCGGGCCAAGGTAGAACTGGGCGAAGGTGTGATGGCCACCTGCCAGCTGAAGCAATCGGAGGAGAAAGGGGCCGCTGCGGAACAAAAGACCGGAGCCGATGTCTCCTCGCTTAGTGCCATGCTGGCGGCGCGCTGGAAACAGGGCGGACCGGGCGGCCAGGATGAAAATGCCGCGCGGGCGGGTCAAGTGCGTAGTTTCCGGATTTCCATACTGGACCCGGCTAAGCGCCTGATCGAATTGGAGTTGGCCAGCTAGCGGCTAACTCCCGACCTTTCGTGACAAAACTGGCACTCGCACGTCCAATGCTCCGGTGGACACGCAAGCGCAAGTAATTGGAAACGTGACTGTGCGAGGCGCCAAAGAGCGGTCAGACGAGTTCGCTCTCATCCGGGCTGCCCAACGCGGCGACGGCGACGCATTCGAACAACTGGTGCGGGCGCACGACCAGAGCGTGCTGCGAATGGCGTACAACCTTCTGCACTCCGAGGAAGACGCTCGCGACATCTATCAGGAAGCCTTTTTACGTGTGTACCGGAACCTTCCTAAGTTCCGGTTCGATTGCAGTTTCAGCACTTGGCTGTATCGAATCGTGGCAAATCTGTGCCTCGACCAGATCCGGCGTCGCAAGGTGCGTAAAGAAGAATCGGCTTCCGTCGATACAAGAGACGGGGAGGTGGATCGCTTTCAGTTCGTGCCGGAAGGCCGGGCCGACGTGGATCCGCAGCGGCAGCTCATGAGCTCCGAGGTGGGCAGCCGGGTTCAGGAAGTGCTGGAGCAGTTGACGCCCCGCGAGCGAATTGTATTCGAAATGCGCCACTTCCAGGGAATGCGTCTTCGTGCCATCGGTGAGGCGCTGCAGATAACGGAAGAAGCAGCCAAGAACTGCCTGTTCCGGGCCACGCAGAAGATGCGGGCGGCGCTGGGAGACTTCGTATGACCTGCCATGAGGTGCAAAACGTACTGTCACTGTACCTTTACGGCGAACTGGATTTCGCACGTGAGGAAGCGGTGGAGCAGCATGTCGCCGATTGCGCTTTCTGCATGCATGCCCTGGGGCGAGAGAAGGCGTGGCATGCGTCCCTGCAAGGAGAGAACCAGGACGTTTCTCTGGATCTGCTGAGCCGCTGCCGGCGTGACCTGACTGCAAGTTTGTCTTTGGAGAAGGCGAATGCTCCGGCCCGAATCCCGGCATGGCGAAGCCTTCTGAACTGGTTTGACCTTTCGGGTCTGCGCTGGTCTTCCAAGCTGGCGTATGCCTCGTTTCTGGTATTGCTTGGTTTCGGAGCGGGGAGGGCGGCAAAGGACGGTATTTTGCCGGATGCGGGTTCCCGCAACGTGAATATCGCCGGTTTCCTGGGCGGCAACACCCGCGTGCGGGACCTTCAGCCTGGTCAGGACGGGCAAGTCCGCCTGTTCCTTGAGAGTGTAAGGGAAGGAGAAATGCTCGTCAGCCCGGATGACCCCCAGGTAAGGGCATTGCTCGTTGCAGCGACGAGGGATCCGGAAAACGCTGCCGTACGCGTGCAGTCTGTGCAGATCTTGACGGGGCGCGATGGCGCCGATGTGAAAGATGCCCTGATCTACAGTGTCCGGCACGATCCGAACGCGGCAGTCCGGCTGAAGGCGGTGGAAGCTCTTCGGCATTTCTCGGGCGATCCCGCAACTCGCGACACCTTGAAGCACGCGCTGCAGCACGACGGTGATCCGTCCGTCAGATCGGAAGCCATTGATGTCCTGGCGCCCGAAGGAGACCGGATCAACTTCACTCCCGATCTGGTCAATATGCTGCGAAGTCTGGCTGTTCCTGGGGAAGACGACGACTACGTGCGCCTTCGCAGCCGGCAGCTGCTGCAAGGCATGGCACCAGCGGAAAACGACACATACTAACGTTTGGGTCTTGCCAGAGTCGAACTTCTGGGGAGCAAAATATGCGGTTTCTTGTCGGTCTTGTTCTCACGGCTGCGCTCGGCGCTTTCGGCGGCCCGGCCTCCGGACAACTGTCTGACGCTCCTCCTTCCGCCACCCAAAACCGGCCAACTGGCAGTTACCTCGGCCTTGGTGTGGCGGACCTGGATCCCGAGCGTGTCAGTTCCCTCAACGTTGGGAGCGACAGTGGTGTCCAGGTGCTGCGAGTGATGGGGGAAAGTCCGGCCGAGAAAGCCGGACTGAAACCCGGCGATATCCTGCTGACCTACAACGGCGAGAAGATTCTGGGAGGACAGCAACTCGGGCGTCTCGCCGCGGAAACTCCGGCCAGGCGACGCATCAAACTGACATACTGGCGCGACGGCAAAGTACAAACCGCGCTCGTGACCACCGTGCCTCCTCCCGCCAACGATCTTCAGTCCAACATGCAGGCATTCAGTGATCAGATCGGCCGGCTGCGCTTGTCGATGCCGATGGATGTCCCAACGCCCATGCTGGTCTGGCGCAACCGAGTCCTTGGAACGGTGTGTGAGCCGCTCGACCCGCAGTTGGCCGACTACTTTGGCGTGAAGGACGGCATCCTGGTGCGCTTTGTGGATAAGGGTTCGCCTGCGGACATGGCGGGAGTGCGATCAGGCGACGTGCTCACGTCCATAGGAACCCAGACGCTGAACAATCCCCACGACGTCACTATGTGCATCCGCAGCCAGACGGCTTCGAAGCAGGTAACGGTGTCTCTGGTGCGAAATCACAAGACCCTCAAGCTCAATATCGCCCTTCCTGAGTATCCTCAGTAATTCAGTCCTGGACATGAGAGCCCCATCGCCTCCGCATAAATGACCGGAGACGGAGGATTGCCTGCGATTTCAGCTGTGAAATCCGCGATTCGTGCAACTTGAGAATCGCGGCTACTTCTCGGAGCGTCAGCTCTTCGTAGTAATAAAGGCTGAGCACGGTTCTCTCGATCTTTGGCATCTTCTCGATTGCTGCTGCAAGCAATCGCTGCAGCTCCGCGCGTTCCAGGATCTGGGATGGCCATTGCTGACCCGAATCGGCGATGTACATCAGCAGGTCAAGGCCCTCGCCGTCGGGTCCGGTGTTTTCCAGACTGCCCAGGGTGGTGCTTGGCAGATCGGAAAGCCACTCATGATATTCGCAGATGGAAATTCCCAGATGCGCCGTTATTTCCTCTTCTTTCGGAGTGCGCTGCAGTTGCTGTTCCAGCGCGCCGATCGTGCTCTCAATCAGCTTGGCGCGTTTCCGCTGTTGGCGGGGCGCCCAGTCCAGGCTTCGTAAGCTGTCCAGTATGGCTCCGCGGATCTTGTATTCGGCATAGGTTCTCAGTTTGACGTCAAGCTTCGGATTGTAGCGATCAATCGCAGCGATCAAGCCCAACGTGCCTGTGGAGATCAGGTCGTCAAGGCTGATCGATACCGGGAGTCTCTCACGTATTCTGCGAGCGATTAGTCGGACCTGTCCCAGATGTTCCAGAATGAGCCGTTCCCGTTCGGCAGGAGACGGAGGGTGAAATCCGGATCCATCCAACTGCCGGGACTGCTCTGTTTCTGCCGTTTCTGAGAGGATCATCTTCGCTCTTTTGCCGCCTAGAGGAGATTCGGCGGATTTGAGCGAAAACTTGAGGGCTAATTAGCGGGAAATCGACTCTATGGCTTTTTCAATTGCTTCGTCAATGCCCGCGCGGATGGCATGGACGCTGGCGGGAGCGGACTCGGACGGCTGAAGCCCAACCCGCTGAAGCTTGCCGCCGTTTCCGTGTCGGACATCGGTGGTCGAAAAGCTTACCGTAATCCCACCGGGCAGAGGAAACTCGGTCACTTCGCCATCGGCTCCGGCAGACAGCGACCCGACAAAGGTCGTATTGTTCGCCGCTTCGAGCAGCAGACCGAGATGTTCGGCCCGCCCGACGGTTCGCTCATCGATCAGCGCGACTGTTTTGCCCGAATAAGGGGCGGCCGAAGCTGCGCAGAAGGTCTCAACGCGAAAGAAGCTGGCGGTTTCGGTCAGAGTGCGCGCGGTCTGCACATCGGGCGTGAGGCTGATCGGTCCGGTGACGATCGCCCCGGCGACATCGGATTTCGCAGTGAGGCGAGAGGCTATCAGCGCGGGTTCGACGTTGACGGGTCCGCGCAGATCGAAAATGATGCCAGTCATTTTCGCGAACTTTTCGAAGATCGCATCCAGTTGTGCCGCGTTGGCCTTCTGGAGATCCACATAGCCGATAGCTTTGGATAGGAAGCGAATCGCTTCGCCTGGGCGTTCCGGGGAGGGATGCGCCCCAAAGCGCGAACTTCGAAGCAGAGTCACATGCCGCGTTCCGCCGCTGCCGGTTTGGAGAGTCAAGTCAGCCGACGAGCCTTCGGGACCGTTCAGCAGACGTTTGCAGACCTCGATCGAGAGTGACTGGTTGGTCGATGCCGGTATGTAGTCAATCTCGCGATGAATCCGGGAAACAATCTCTTCGCCATCGACACTGGTCACTATATCGCCGACCTTGACCCCGCTCTTAGCGGCTTCATCGTCCAGGACCGCCGTGACCATCGGCTTCTTCTCGACGAGCCGAATGCGGAGACCAACCGGCGCAACGCCAAAGTAGCGATCGAGATCAGGGCTGTTCACCTTCGCGTTGGTATCGTCGAGGTGTGTCAGAGCGGCTGCCACAGCCAGGTTGTACTCACGTTCATTTTTCGCTTCCATGAAACGCGGCAGAAACTCTGCGAAGTATTGGTCCCAATCACCGTCCATCAGGTCGCGATAGGCAAAGAAGGTTCGGACCGCGGCCCACAGCTTATATGCAGCGAGAATGCGGCATTCGACGGGTGGGTAAGGCGCGTCCACCGTCGTATGTCGTCCGGCGTCCGGAGTCGGCGAAAGAGGAAGGCTGCTTGTTGCGGGTTCAGACAGCCTCAGAGCAGCTGTGATTCCACCGCCCATCGATAGCTTTACCGGCTCCGGCGTCTGGTCGACGATCAGAAATGCCGGGCGAACGCCATAGTGGGCCCAGGTCCGTTGCGGTCCGGTAGAGTTTTTAACCACGTCGAGCCCTGCTCCTTGTGAGACTGAGGAAGACCCATCATGCAGTTGATCCACCATGGCGCGGAGTGCTGATTCGTACTCCGCAGGCGTCCGGGCCGTTCTAATTTTGGGAAGCGCAGCGACGAGGGTTCCGTCCCAATCGAGATCGCGATAAGCGAGATACGGATGGAAGTAGTTAACAGTCGACCAGAGCCTGCCGGTTGCGAGCAGACGGTCCGCCTCGCTTGGTAAATCGTTGCCGGGAGCAGCGAAGCAGAGACTCGAAGAGAACAGCGCCGCCGCAGCTAATAAACAGCGGTAGGCCATCGCGCGCTACTGCGTGGGAGGACCAACCATCAGCTCGTTATCGACGTCTTTG
>JAOAPP010000009.1 GCA_025462985.1 Bryobacterales bacterium
CGCGCCATGACTGGGACACGCTCGCGATCGATCGTGACTTACAGAACTTTTCACCACCGTCGCCCCTTCGCGAGCCGTTTCATTCTCTATTCAAGGCTTCGCCGCAACAGGCGATCCGGCTGTTTAATGAACTCTGCAACCACGCAGTAACGGCCTGGCGCCAATTGCACCACCTTGTGCACGACAGTGATGGCACACCGATTCCCTTGGAAATTCAGTTTCCCTGGGGCATCCAGCAATTTTGGGGAGGCGATAGAGAATATCTCTGGCACCGCGGCATGTGGGCACCAAACGTGCTTGCGTGTGGGTTCATGGCACTTGAGGGCTGGTGTCTTGCCGAATTGGAACGTGGACGGCCAGTCGATGAGCTGATTCATCAGATTGTGAAAGGGAACCAAAGCGTCGCGATCTTAGGCACGGCCTCGATGCTGGCATTGCATACCAATCGGCTGTCGGAAACGGTATTTCCAATCGTCACCGCGCAGCGGCTCTGGTTCGCCGATCGCAATCGCTCGGTGCAGGACAAAACCAGCTCATTTGCGAAACTTTGGGGATTCACGAATCCAAACGACCTTTCGCATGCAAACGCGGTCAGGGCCGCGAACGAGAGAGCTGTGCGAGGTAGGCAACTTGCCTGGCTCGCCCCTCTATACCTTTTCAGCGCGGAGTTCGGCGAACGTACCAGAGCAGCGATCCTCGGCTTCAAGGACAGTCTGCCTTTTCAAATCGAGGAGCATCGAAATATTCCGGCGGCGCGCGAGCATTTGACGAAGCAGGCGCTTGAGTACGCGGAGCTTGCGGACCCGAAGAATTACCGGGCTATCAAACCAGCCAGCGAAGAGGGGCTCGTGGAGGTGGTGCATGTGAGCCCGTCTGCGTCGGCGCCGGAGAACGTTGCAAAAGTGGAGCGCGCGACGCTGTCCCTCCAAGAGGGAGACTTATGGGGTTGGGCATCGAAGGCGTTCGAGAACGGGAAGGTCG
This sequence comes from Bryobacterales bacterium, assembly GCA_025462985.1. Lineage (GTDB taxonomy): Bacteria > Acidobacteriota > Terriglobia > Bryobacterales > Bryobacteraceae > Bog-105. The sequence continues at coordinate 982 of JAOAPP010000009.1, forward strand.
ATGACCCTCTCAAGATTCCGCGCGGCATTGAACTCGCGCGTAAACTTGACAGCGCCTCCCTTTACAAGTCCTCCGTTGATGAGGAAAACCTCGGGATGCGACGAGGGGCCGTAGCCGCGATGGCTGCGGTGGTCCTTCATTTCCGTGAAGGCCGAAGCGCTGCCGAATTAAAGTGGGCTCGTAGTGTGCTTGCGCGTGCACTTGAGGCGCCGGAGAACCGCGGCGTGCTCTGGACGGCCTCGGCGGACATTCCGTGGCACCACGCAATATTTGCCGTGTGGGGGCTCGTCGCTGACGTACGAAACGGAACTAACGATGTCGAAGCGGTTCCTACGCTTCTCAGCTTGATCGCCCATCCGCTGGAAGTGGTTTCGTTAGCTGCGCTGGAGCAAATCGCAACGCTTTGGGAGAAGGACGCCAAGCTGGTGTGGGCCGCGATGCATCTGGCCTTCACGTTTTGCCATATCGAACCACGGCCGCGCGTACGGCCGACGGAGTCGATCCATTCACCGAAGCGAGTTCGCGACGCCGTGAAGGCTGCCGTTAAATATTATCGACGCGGCAAAGGCTGGCCCGATCTGCCGCTTCCACCGCCTGCGTGGATCAAGGTGGAGAAAGCGGCGCGTCCTGGGCGAGGCTTTGGCGACGAGTTTGATGAGAGCGATGTCGTAGACCCCGGTGAGACCTGGGCCCCGCCGCCGACGGAGTGGTATTCGCAGTATGCTTCAAAGGTCTTGGCGCGGGCGCCATACGAGAAAATCCTGACGGGCGAGGCCAAGGATCAGCTGCTCACATTCGTTGCTGGAGTGCTGCAATGGACCAATGCCAAGAACTCGCCGCCATGGGTGAAGAAAGGGCGGCGGGATCGCGACTCTACGCAGCACTTCGAATGGACGCACGAACTTGGCGGAGCGCTGGGTCGTATCTCAGGCGTGTTACCCGCCGCAGAGGTCAAGTCCCGGTTTCTGGACGCCATTTTCGACCTCGAAGGCGAGACATGCTGGGCGCTGCTGGCTCCCTTCGTCTCCTCATATATTTGTCGGTACGTGTATGATGCGCAGGCCGTTCCGCAGGATGCCGTTGGCATCCTCAGCTTGTGTCTTGAACGTCTGCTTCAAGCGCCCGCCTTCACCCGCGACTCTTACCGCAGCGGCGAGTTCTCTGGTTACGATGAGCCGAAGCTGGTCGAATCACTCATGTTCGTTTCGGTGGAGCGTGCCGCGATGGCTGCACGCTACGTCAATGGAGACTGGTCAGAAATTGGGATGATCCTTCCTTTGGTGGACCGCTTCATACGGGCGGGTGGATGGTCCGGTACGCTGATGCGCCACTTCCTCACGTTGTGCGAGCGCTCGAAGGCCGCATATCCGGCGGAGATGTTTGCCGATCAGATTCTGTGCATTCTTGAGGACAGTTCGAAGCCCCTCAAGGGATGGCACGGGACGTTCATCCCTGCTCGCATAGCTGGCCTCGTCCAACACTTCGCGGATCGCGATACACCGATGGCTCCTGGGTTAGGACAAAAATTGCTGCGAACTTTGGACCTGCTTGTGGACATGGGAGACCGGAGGAGTGCTGCGCTTCAGCTGAGCGAGACCTTCCGGGAGATCAAGATCGCGTAGTACGAGGCGGGCTGCCTCAGTCTACCGAGCCGTTTGATCGTGCATCGCGGAGGGCCACTCAATGACCCAGGAGGCCCACGAACTTGCCTGAAGGATTTTCCGGTCTCGTTTTTCCGCGCCCGGTGCGCGATCTTCCCGGCATCCGAGGAGATCACCGATGAGCGCCAAGCAACTTGTTGAGAAATTGATCGCGATGGAAATGCCGCAGACGGACGAGCCCCTGGTTCCGCCCCCCGAGTTGATCGGCTTCTTCGTCCGCTGGGTTCGCAGCCTGCAGAACTGGAAACAGAGTACGCTCGCAGAGTTCGCGCAGGTCTCGATCTCCACAATCGAGCGGATCGAACGCGGCGAGAAGGTCAGCGATGACTGCCTGGAGAGTATCGGGCGGGCCTTTGGTTACGAGCGAGGCTATTTCACCGCGCCGCGTCGCCGGAAAACTGCCGAAGAGGCGATGGCCGAATTCGCTGAGACGTGGGGTTATCTGGAGGCCGTGGAGGTTCGAGCGCTGCGCACGCAGCCTCAAGTCCGCAATCTA
>JAOAPP010000030.1 GCA_025462985.1 Bryobacterales bacterium
ACGTAAAAAGCGATAAAGGAGATCGCCAAAAATGAAGAACACTGGAACGCTGAAAGTCACAACGCCCACGGACCGGGAAATCGTAATGACACGAGTCTTCGATGCACCGCGCCACCTCGTCTTTGAAGCATTCACTAAGCCAGAACTGCTGAAGCGCTGGTTCGGACCGCGCGGCTGGTCGCTGGTGGTCTGCGAGGTCGATCTGAGAGTTGGAGGCGGCTTTCGCTTCGTCTTGCGGGGGCCCGACGGAAGGGAGATGGGCATGCGGGGCGTCTACCGCGAGCTTGCGCCGCCCGACCGTTCCGTCCATGTGGAGTCGTTCGACGATTTTCCGGGCGAGTCTCTCGTCACCACTGAATTGGTCGAGCAGGAAGGCAAGACCACGCTTACCGCCACCGTGCTCGCTGCCTCACAGGAGGCCCGCGACGCTGTCATCAGTTCCGGCATGGAGCATGGAGCAGCCGAGAGTTACGACAGGCTCGCCGAACTCTTGACTGCCACAGAAACTCACGCCGTAGGAACGAGCGTACAAGAAGGCTAGCGCAATCCCGACCCGCCCGGATGGGATCGCGACCGGGGCCGATCAGAATCGAACGGGCGGGCCTTCTTCTCACGCACACTCGCCACCAAAACGAACGCGCAAAAGAGTCGCGAAGGCAACTGGGTTCGTTCGAAGGCTCGCCAACGCCTCAATCTATAACTCGCTCATATTCTTCACGTGGATGGTATCCCCTTCGAGGTCGCCGCTCACTATGACTTTGAGGTCGTCTTTGTCGCGTGTGTCTTTTAGTAGCCTGAGAGCCCAGGCTCGACCAGCGTCATCCAGCTTGTAAAATTTCTTGTCCCTCGTAATGAGCCCATAGCTTTCACGCGAATAGTTGGTCATCAGCGAACAATTGCGATTTTGTTTTAGAACCTTGTCTCTGCCGTTCTTCACCATCGGCTGTACACAGTTCCAATCGGCGATCACGCCTTGAAGGTCCGCCGCGGACGCTGTTGCGACTCCCAGCACGCACAGCAGGAATGCGGCTGTTACTCTTGGCATCACCTCATCGTCTCCTTTTCATCGACTCAGCCCCACCCTTAAAGACACACTTCGGCGGGAGATTTCACCGTCTAGAATGCGGCGGTGGCAAAATAATTAGGAACTTTACTATTTAGGCCAGAATCAGACGCATGTGGGAGAAGACCGCCGCGAAGCTTTCTACCGTGACCGCGTTCGGAGTTGCGCGCCGCGCTGTCCGGGCTTCGATCGCCTTTCTGTTGAGACCACCTTCGGGATCCTGCACACCTACGATCTGTTCCACCAGATTATGAGCAGGAATCTGGCAGAGTACGGATTATCGAAATCGACGTTGAACATCCTCATGCTGCTGAAACATGGCGAGGCGGAGGGGATGCTGCTGCGCGATCTGGGTGAACTCCTGCTGGTAAGCAAGGCCAATATTACCGGACTGATCGATCACCTGGAGCAGAAAGGCTATGTCACGAGGGTCGTGGACTCGCACGACCGGCGGGCGCGATTCGCGCGCTTAACCAAGCAAGGTGAAGAACTTCTGGACCGGTATGCTCCGATTCACTACAGAAGCATTGGGGAATTACTGAAAGATCTCACAGACGAGGAAAAGGAGACTTTGATTTCGCTGCTGCAAAAGACCCGGGGCAGTTTGACGGCGCATGCTTCGGCGGCATCGTTCCAGGCGGACCCCCAGTATCAGGTCGCACGGGGCTAGAGGATACGAGATGGCGAACGAGAATCGGCAGGACGAAAACAATCAGGATCAGGACGGAAAACGGCAACAGGAAGGCGAGGGCCGTAAGAAGACTAATCCGAAGCGCAAGCGGACGATACGGTTCGTGGTTCTCGCGCTGATTGTCGTGGCGGCGATTGCTGCTATCCCGATCTATGCTTACTACTCGGTGCGGGAGTCGACGGACGACGCTCAGGTAGACGGTCACCTCGTTCCGATCAGCGCGCGCATCACCGGAAGAATTATCTCCGTGCTGGTGAACGACAATCAGCCTGTGCGGGCTGGCCAGGAACTCGTCACGCTGGATCCCGCCGATTATCAGGTCGCTCTCGAACAGGCCCAGGCGCAACTCGCAACGGCGGAAGCCAGTACAGTCGAATCCAGGGTAAATCTCCCGCTGACCGAGATCACTACCAGCAGCCAGGTGCGCACGAGCACCACGCAGGCCGATCAGTACGTGGCAGCCGTTCGCGGGGCAGAACAGGCCGTGGGCGCCGCCCGCGGCAATCTCCAATCGGCGAAGGCCGCTTTGGTCCAGGCGCAAGCCAATCAGTTGAAGGCGCAGAAAGACCTTGTCCGATACAAAGATCTTGTCGACAAGGACGAAATCTCGAAGCAGGAGTATGATGCCGCTATGGCCGCCGCCGACGCGAACACAGCGCAGGTGGAATCGGCTAAATCGGATATCGTCGCATCACAGCATACATTGGACCAGGCGCTCGCGGAAGTCGATCAGGCAAAGGCTCGATTGGCGACGGCACTTGTGCAAAGGCGGCAGAGCGAGCAGGTGCGGCCGAAGCAGACTGCCCTGACTGAGGCACGCTACAAACAGGCCCTTGCACAGGTAAAACAAGGTCAGGCTGCGCTCGACCAGGCTAAGCTCAACCTCAGCTATACTCATCTGGTCGCCCCTGTCGATGGGGTGGTCAGCAGGAAGAGTGCGGAGCCGGGCATGCAACTCTCCGCCGGTCAGCAGATCATGGCGTTGATTCCGTTGGACGACGTCTGGGTGACGGCGAACTTCAAAGAGACTCAGCTCCGAAAGATGCACGTGGGGCAGCGCGTGGCGGTCGAAGTCGACACTTTCGGAAGCAGCCGGCAATACCAGGCGCACATAGACAGCATTGCGGGCGCATCGGGCGCGCGCTTCAGCTTGCTCCCACCCGAAAATGCGACCGGGAATTATGTGAAAGTAGTTCAGCGAGTGCCTGTGAAGATTGTGCTTGAGCCGGGCGAAAACCGCGACCATCGGCTGCTGCCTGGAATGTCCGTGACACCTACCGTGTTGTTGAATACGGACAAAGAACACCAGACATCCGAATGGCAGTAGTGCTCTAATGGCCGCGGCCATCGATAATCCGCCGCCGTCGGCCGCGAAAGGCGAGCCGGGGGGAGGGCAACACTTCCAGCCGCAGTGGCGGCCGCGATTCAATCCCTGGCTGATCGCGCTGACCGTCACGCTTGCCAGCTTCATGGAAGTGCTGGACACCAGCATTGCGAACGTGGCCCTTCCGCACATGGCCGGCAGTCTGTCTGCAAGTGAGGATGAAAGCACGTGGGTTCTCACGTCCTATCTGGTTTCTAACGCGATCATCCTCCCGCTCAGCGGATGGTTCTCCTTCCTGATTGGCCGGAAAAACTTCTACATGGTTTGCGTGCTGGTGTTCACGCTGAGTTCGCTTGCCTGCGGGCTGGCCCCCACTCTGGGAATGCTGGTTTTTTTCCGTGTCGTCCAGGGAATCGGCGGTGGCGGATTGCAGCCCAGCGAACAGGCCATCCTGGCCGACACATTTTTGCCGAGCCAGCGCGGAATGGCCTTCGCGATCTATGGTATTGCCGTTGTCACGGCTCCCGCTGTCGGGCCGACGTTAGGCGGCTTGATTACGGACAACTTCGACTGGCGCTGGATCTTTTTCATCAATATCCCAGTTGGTCTCGTTTCCATGTTCTTGACCAGCTTCATGGTCCAAGATCCGCCGTACTTCGTCGAGGAGCGGAATGAAAGGCGCAAACGCGGTTTGCGGGTGGACTACTGGGGCATCATTTTTATTGCCATTGGCCTGGGCTTTTTGCAGATCATCCTCGACAAAGGGGAGCGTGATGACTGGTGGGCCAGCGACTTCATCCGCCTCTGT
>JAOAPP010000084.1 GCA_025462985.1 Bryobacterales bacterium
CCGCTATAGCGAGGCGGAATATCTCTACAGAAAAGCACTCCACTACACCGAAGGATGGACGGAAAGAAGCTCCCAGAGAAGCGCCGCCCTCAGAGGTTTGACGCTCTTGTATCTGGCACAAGGAAGACTCACGGAGGCGGAGGGGGTTGCCAGCAAGAACCTGAGCCTCAGAACACAGCAGAACCACGATTCGCTGACCGTTGCGGAAGCGGCGAATGATCTGGCAACGGTTCTCCTTGCGCAAGGACGGTACGAAGAATCAGAGAAGCTCGCATCGCAGGCATTGAGCGCAGTTCCGAACGAGGACTGGCGTTCCCACAAGATCTCGAGCGATGCACTGATCACATTGGGACGGATCAGCTACGGCAGGGGCAAATACCAATTAGCGAAAGCGTATCTTTCCCGTGCGGCAGAAATTCTGACCAGCTTCGCCGGCGAGGACGATCCAAGCCTGGCGGCGGTTCGGAGCAATCTCGGGAAGGCCCGAGCGAGTTGCGGTGAGTGGAAACCCGCGATCGAGTTGTCCAAGCGTTCGCTTGCAAGCTTGGAGAGGAATTACAGCCCGAATCACCCGGAATTGGCTTCGGGTCTCACCAACCTGGGGCTTGTCTATCAGAACCACAAAGAGTACGGGAAGGCGAAACCGCTATTCGAGCGCGCTCTCGAAATCGATCGCAGCGTGCTGGGGCCTGACGCGCCCAAGACGGCGACTGACTTGAACAACCTGGGAGTCCTGGCGTTTTCTCAACATCGCTCCCGGGATTCGGAGGCGCTGCTTGGCGAAGCTCTTTCAATTGACGAGAAGAGGCTTGGAGTGAATCACGCGGACACTGGCTTGGTCGCTGGCAATCTGGCCCGCGTCTATTTGTTGACGAAGCGGTACACGGATGCAGAGCCGCTTCTGAAAAGGGCGGTTATGATTCGGGAGCTACATTATGGGCCAGACGATCCGACGCTTGGCACTCTGCTGGCGGAGTACACCGTGGCGCTTCGGCGCAACCACAACTTCAGTGAAGCAGAAAAGGCCGAAGTTCGTTCCGTGCGGATCCAAGTGCGGAATGCGCTGCGACAGGAGGCAACCGGGAACTGAAATAAGCCCGCGAGTTCGTGCTTGCCCCTGCTCATTGAACTTTGGATACAATTTTTCAGCAGCCGAATGTCGATTTAGGGGCAATCTGTTCGACTATCCGATGGAGGAACGGAATGCCATACGAACATGAGCTGCTGACTATGACCATTGCTGAAACACTGTTGCCTGAATTCGACGCCGAGATGGCGACGACGCGCAGGGTTCTCGAAAGAATTCCCGAAGACAAGCTGGCCTGGAAGCCACATGAGAAGTCAATGAGCTTGGGGCGACTTGCCGGACACGTCGCGGAGATCCCCGGGTACGGACAATGGGTTATGAAGTCCGAGAAATTCACGGGCGGTGTCGGCGGATATACGCCACTTGTGCTGTCTTCGAGCCGGCAGGCGTTGCAAGTTCTTGATGAAAAAGTAACCGCAATAAGGGCGGCGATCGCAGGGGCAGGCGACGCAGAACTGCTGACACCCTGGTCTTTGGAGTTTGGAGGAAAAACAGTGTTCACTTTGCCGCGCGTAGCCGCTCTGCGCGGCTTCATGCTGCATCATCTGATCCACCATCGCGGCCAACTCAGTGTGTATCTTCGGCTGAATGGTGTTCCGGTGCCCTGTATCTACGGGCCATCGGCAGATGAAAGCCCAATGTGATCAGCCGCACCCGCCGTTCGATGAATGTTACGGTAAGAGACGAAGATAGCAAAGGAGATTAGTTGTGACTACCCAGGAAATTGCAAACACACTCACAAAGTTGTGCTCTGAGGGGAAGTTTGAGGAAGCTATGAAGTCGCTGTACTCCCCCGACATCGTCAGCGTGGAGGCGGGCGCGCCTCCGGGACAATCTCGCGAGGCGAAGGGAATTGCGGCCGTGATGGCTAAGGGCGAATGGTGGACCGCAAACCATGACGTGCATTCTGTCGTCGTTGAAGGTCCACTCGTCGCGGATACGCATTTCGCAGTGACTTTCAAGATGGACGTTACCTTCAAGCCCGAATCGAAACGGTTCAAGATGGAAGAGGTCGCAGTTTACAAAGTCGCCGGCGACAAGGTTGTCTACGAACAGTTCTTCTACAACATGTAAAAGCAAAGAACTACACCGCCGGCTCGCATCCGCCGGCGGTGTAGTCGATGGCTTCAGCTCCGCTTCCCCGGCATGGAATCTATTCCTGCCTCTTCGCGCCGGTATGCACGTCTCTCCCGGCCTGGTTGTCGTTCGGCTGTTTGCCGCTCTTCGACGTGGCGCTCTTCTCAGGATGTGCCTGAGGATTTCCCTGTTGTTGATCGGTATCAGATGGACTCGTGGGTCTCTGGCAGCTGCAGAGGAGCCCTATCGCGAGAGGAATAATGAGATGCCTGCGCACGTCAGGAGACGATCGCGGGCCAGAATTTGGTACACCGAAAATCTCCTATACTGTGGGGCCGCACACGCGCACCTATGATGCAGAGGACTGGACCGATTTGAACCGCGGAGAAGCGAGCGGCTGCATCAATTTACACACCGACTGAACGGTTTCAATGACGCCGTCGAAAGTTGCCGGTTTGGTGAAAAATGCTTTTGCGCCTGATGCCAGACATCGAGCTTTGTCGCTATCCAACGACGATGAGCTAAAGATGACCACTGGGACCGATTGAAACAACTCGCCTTCCCTGATCTCCTCTAGTAGCTCGAACCCTGTTCTCTTCGGCAGGTTCAGGTTCATAAGAATGAGGGCGGGCTGTACTCGCCCCGCCTCGCAGAACTCTCGGAGCAACTCCAGCGCCTGATCACCGTCCACAGCTCTGCGTAGCTCAATCTCGGGGGCAACTTCCTTAAAAGCGAGCTTGATCATGTAGGCGGTCGCCTCGTCATCCTCAACACTCAAAACGATCTGCCTGCTCATCACTTGATAGATCAGAAAGGCTCGTAAAAGTAACGCGCCCCATGACCGATGCGGTCAGGGTTTGGGTGTGGATTTGCGTTTCGGTCCAGTGGTTCGCCGCGTTGTCGGGACCTTGCCGATTCGAGGGTCCCTTGCTGCGATGAGTTCACACGCGCGCAGGGCGGACTGCTCGAAATCGGGCGAATCGGCGGGCAGGATCTGCCAGCCGGTTACTTCCTTCCCTAATACCTGAATGGATCGCATGTTCGGGAACTCGCCCCGCAAACTCTCGTGGTGCTCTTTTGTGGTGGCGAGCCAGACCCCGTTGTCTGCAGTCTGGTTCGGCTTGTCGCGCAATGCGAGGACGATTTTG
>JAOAPP010000109.1 GCA_025462985.1 Bryobacterales bacterium
GCGAGTCCGCCCAGAGTCATGATGTTGATGGTCTCGCCCAGTGCGCTGAGGATCAGAATCGAGGTGAGAATGGAGAGAGGAATGGAGACACAAATGATAAGCGTGCTTCGCCAGCTTCCAAGGAACACCAGGATGAGAATTGAGGTAAGCGCGCCGGCGATGATGCCCTCGCGAACCACGCCAGAAAGAGACGCACGCACAAAGAGGGACTGATCAAGAAGGGTGCGCATGACGAGCTGCGAAGGCAGCGTTGCAGCGATTTTGGGAAGTGCTGCCTTCACACCCGAGACAATAGCGAGTGTGGACGCATTGCCCGCCTTCTGGATGCTGAGCAGCACGCCGCGCTGCCCATCCTGACGAACAATGTTTTGTTGCACCGCATATCCATCACGAACATGAGCGACGTCATGGATGTAAACCGTGGCCCCGTTCACGCTTTTGACGGGCATATTGTTCAGCTCTTCAATCGAGACCGGTGCGCCGTTAAGGCCAACGTTGTATTCGGTAGGTCCAATCTTAGCTGTGCCTGACGGCAAGATCACGTTCTGCGCATTGACCGCATTCACTACATCCGTGGCAGAGAGACCCTTTGCCATAAGCTGTTGGGAATCGATATCGACCATAATCTGGCGGACTTTGCCGCCATACGGGATCGGTACGGCAGCCCCTGGAACCGTGGCGAGCTGTGGACGGATAAAGTTGACTCCAAGATCGTTGAGCTGTTGTTCCGATAGACCTTTGCCGCTCAGGCCGAGCTGCAGGATGGGCACCGTCGACGCGTCGTAACGAATCACCAGCGGCGGAGTGATGCCTGGAGGCAGAAGCTTCACGATTGACTGCGCCTCGGCGATTACCTCGGCGATCGCTCCATCGACATTGGCCTGTGGCTGCAGGTAGACCTTCACGATGGAGACGCCATTGAGAGACTGCGACTCGATGTGCTCAATGTTGTCGACTGTGGTCGTCAGTGCCCGCTCGTAGATGGAGGTGATGCGAGTCTCCATCTCGGACGGAACCAGACCTGTATACGTCCAGATGATGCTGACCACGGGCACATTGATGGCCGGGAAGATGTCCACCGGGGTCCGCATTATCATGATGGGCGCCATCAAAAACAGCAGCAGCGCGAGAACGACGAAGGTGTATGGGCGCGAGAGCGCAACGCGTACGATCCACATAGAAGACCTCAAAGCTGATGTCATGTATCCGGCCGCATCTGCCATGCCGGATTCAAGCTCTGCTTAGGAACAACTCTATGGATTGCACGGCGGCGCCGAAACGCCAGACTAGGCGTAGAAAAAATAACCCATTCGGGTGTATGGGCTATTGCAGATGGATGATGCCGCGGCGTAGCGCGATGGTCACCGCCTCGGTGCGGTCATTGACGCCGAGTTTCATCAGAATGCTCTTGACGTGCATCTTGACGGTATCCTCCGCGATGGAGAGTGCCGCGCCGATCTCCTTGTTACGCTTGCCTTTAGAAACTTCTTTCAGCACATCCAACTCTCTGTGCGTCAGTTTTTCGGAGGCGAGATGATCGACCAGTTTAGCCGCGATAGCTGAAGGGACATGCCGCTTGCCGGCGTGAACGTCGCGAATAGCTTCGAGCAGTTCCTCCCGCACCATGCCCTTCACCACATAGCCTTTTGCGCCGGCAGCCAAAGCGCGCTCGATATCCACATCGCCTTCAAAGGATGTGAGAACGATAGTACGGGCAGAGGGAGAGAGTGCGAGGATGTCGCGAATAAGTTCGAATCCGGTGGTGTCGCGGAGACGAAGGTCGATGAGCACAACATCCGGGCTAAATTCACGAAACATCTTTAGCGCCTCTGCGCCGGATTCGGCGGCGCCTACAATCTCCATGTCCGGCTGCAACGCCACAATACTCATCAGCCCTTCACGGACGATCGCATGGTCGTCTACACAAAGAACGCGAATTGGTTGTCCTTTACTCATCTGCCCTTTACTCATTCGGGCTCCCTTTTCCGGGCGACCGCTTTCTTCCCGTCCACCTTGTCGTCAACCTGTTCCAAAGACCTGATGCCGTGTCGAATCCGGAATAGGCCATACGCGCAGGGACGCTAAGTTGGACGTGAGTTCCGCCACGCGCTATAGACTCAATCGTGAGCGTGGAGGCAATTCTCGCCGCGCGCTCTCGCATGCCTCTCAATCCAAAATGTCCAGGAACACCCGACTCCAAGATCGTGGCACTCATACCCTGCCCTTCATCATCGATGACCAGGCGAAAGAGGCTGGGGGCATAATGAATGTCGACCTGGATCGTGCCATTGGTGTGTTGCAATGCATTGCGCAAAGCCTCTCGCCCAATCTGAACAATCTCTTCGCCAACCCCGGCTTGCACCGGGAATTCCGTTCCATGGATCTTGTATTGAACAGCTCTGCGCCGCTTCTCGGAAAATGGCGCCATCGCAAGCGTAAGCCCCTCGTATATTTCCTGCCGCGTAAGTGCCGTCGAACGTAAAGTCGTGAGCGCCCCCCGGCCACGCGTCAACGCTGATTCCGAGAGTTGAAGTGCCCGCTTGAGAATCGGTTTGCCCGCCGCATCAGGCGAAGTCAGTTCGTCGGCAATTTCGAGTTGAAGACTGATACCCATCACCTCCTGCAATAGATTGTCGTGCAGATCCTGCGCGACGCGCACGCGTTCATCCAGCCTCTCCTCAAATCCCAGGCGAAGTCTATCTGCCGCAGACCGAACTCTGAGTCGGAATAAAAAAATGCCCGCAAGCATCAATGCGAGAACGCAAAACGCAAAAAACCAACTCGTCTGATAGACAGCAGGAGCCAACGTGAATGCAAGCTTGTCGGGTGTTTCGTTCCAGATTCCATCCTCATTCGCAGCCATTACTTCAAAGTGGTAGGTACCTGGTGGCAGGTTGGTATAAGTGGAAAAACGCCGTGTTGATGCCTGGCTCCACTGCGGATCAAACCCCAGCAGCCGATAGCGAAACGTTACCTTCCGAGCATCGGTCAAACTCAACCCGGAATAGTTGATCTCGACGCGGTGTGTACGTGGAGGGAGCGTAATTGAATTCTTTAGATCTACGTCAGCATCATCGGCCGTGAGTTGAAGGATTTTCACGGGGGGAGGCAGAAGATTCTTGCGAATATGCGCAGGATCGATCGTCGCGAGGCCTTCGGATGTCGTGAGCCAAATTCTACCGTCGGGTGCTATGGCGACAGGGGTGCTGCCTCGCAACTCTGGGTTAGCTCTTAGACCATCCCCGTCGTCGTAGAACTCATAAGGAACCAGAAAATGCGCGTCTGATGCGGCATGGAGCAGATCGTCTATGCGCATGGAGGCAATACCTATGTTGTACCCGACCCACAGTCTGCCAGCAGGCGTCGGCACAGCCCAAAGCACCCGATTGCCGGGCAACCCATTCTTCCTCGACCACCACGCAAACCTGTTTCCCGTAAATAGCGCAAGTCCCCGTTCGGATGCGATCCAGACGCTCCCGTCCCTACCGGCAGAGATGGCGTGAAGTAAGCCTCCCGGCAGATTGTCCGCCTCGGTGAACGTTCGAAATCCAACCCCATCGAATAACACGATCTCGCCGGTAGTGAGTCCAAGCCACACTCGGCCGCGTGAGTCTGCAACCATCACCGAGATGCTCCTGTCAGTCAAGCT
>JAOAPP010000143.1 GCA_025462985.1 Bryobacterales bacterium
GCTCTTCTTCGAAAGGGGCAACAAGCCAAGCAGATCCTCAACTCTTATCTCCTCGCTTCCGACTCTCTTGCGGCGAATGACGCCGAACGCCGGCGCGCCAGAGAAATCCTGCGACTCGCGGAGCCGAAAAACGACGGGAGCGATACGGGAACACCCAATTGGTTCTCCGGTCGAAAGCTGCCGTCCGGTGTCTACTACTGCCCTCAAAGTCTTGCTTTTCAGATTCCGTTTGAGAGTGTCATCGGGTATAAGTTCCGCATGAACTTCCGATGGGAACACGGACGCCTGCTTGCTATCCGGTCTGACTTCGAAGACGACAAAGGTCGCGAGGATTATCTGGGCATGGTGAGTCGGAGAGCGCATGGTTCGCAGCTTTCTGAGGCAGGTAACTTCACCTTCGTATACAATGACGAACTTGCTGTGGTCCGGTCTGCCTACACCGGCGCCGCTCCCAAAAGAAGGGAAGAGCAAGCCGGTTTTCGTCTGGTCAGCAGCGGGGACAAGCGCTATAAGCTAGTCGATACCACTGGAGATCCGCGCGTCCTGCTTCCCGAAAATCCCTGGGTGAATCTTGATGTGGTCAATCGGCTCATGGGTCCGGCTGCGACTACTATCTCGGGCAACTCGTTTTTCAATCCTTTCATTTGGGATGGGATTCACTATTTCACAGTCACATACGATAACCAGGGAAGGGCATTCGAGGCCAAAGAATGGAATGCCAATAATCTGGTCAAATTTGGCTGGGACGGCCAAAAACTGGTAGAAATTGCGGCTTTCCGTGGACAGGAGCATGAGCCGTACTATCGGCGTTCGATATCTTACTCTGGATCCCACATTGACTCGGAAGAATATAAGTCGGAGTCGCGGGGCGGACGTATTAAGTACACTTACTCAAAGAACACGTTGAGTTCGGTCAAGGTTGAAGATGGCGGAGTTCATGACGGTAAAACGTGGATGATCCGCTTTTCGGAGTGAGACTGGACGATGACCCAGATTGGCAGATACCAGATCGTGCGCCGGACCGGGCAGACCCCGTTAGGGACGATCTATGAAGCCGTCGATAGCGAGACTCGCTGCACGGTCGCCATACAAGCAACTGAGGAGGCCTGCAGTGAGTCGCTCGGGCGACTAAGTCACCCAAACATCCGGAATTTGCTGGCCGTCGAGCAGTCTGATGGACGAATGTTCCTGATCCTGGAACATCTGGACGCCATTCCGGTTCACGAGTACGCCTCAACTCAACACCTGAGTCAGACCGACCTCCTGAGAATCCTGAAAAACGCTGCGGAGGCACTGGACCATGCGAACAGTCACGGCGTTTCTCATCCCGGCCTCACTCCCAAACATCTCCTCATAGACGCACACGGCGTTCTGAAGATAGCCGGATTCGAACTCCCTGGGCTGGACGCTCTTGCGTTTCCGTCCACAAACGAGGCTGAACGGGAAGAGCTGGAAAGCTCCATCCCTTATCGGGCGCCTGAATTCCTGTCCGGTGAATACGACATCAGCCGCATGGACCAGTTTGCTCTCGGCGCGATCGCACATGAGCTACTCACTGAGAAGCGCCTCTTTGAATCTGCATCTCCGATTTCTGCAATGGCGGGCATCATTCTGGGCAGAACTACTGCGCTCGCTTTGGTCGAAACCAGGTATTCAGCGGCGGTCCGGCGTGTGCTGGAGCGGATGCTGTCGCCCGATCCAACGCTGCGATATGCCAACTGTACTCTGGCGCTGGAGGCTCTGGAATCGGCACTGGTGCACAAGCCGGCTTCTCCCACCAGGGTCACGGATTCGCCTGTGCTCGTGAACCCTTCGTTTGCAACCGGTGCACCCAGCGTCAATCGTCCTGTCGCACCCGCCTTCTCCGAACGGATTTCGAAGGAGCGACAGGGACACGCCAGTCGTCTCCGGTGGATTGTCGCAGCCACTGTGGTGACTGCTATTGCAATGGCCGCTCTGATTTTGAGTCAACTTTGGCATCAGAATGCGACAGTGCCTGCCACGCATGCGGTTACCGCTGCCGCTCCTGAGACGTCAGTCAATCCGACTCCCGCGGCGCAAAATCCACAGGTTGTGCCGCCGCCCCCTGAACCTGCGAAAAGCCAAGCCGCGCCGCGCCAGCCCAGCAGACAGAAGCCGAGAGCCAAATCCAAGGACACGCTCCAGATGCGCGATCCGCTCTTGGACCAGTGAAAATCACGTCAGAAGGAATCGTTCGATGCAGCGCATTGTGATTCGGTACCTCAGCGGCAGCCGGGCCAATCAGGCCGATGCTTTTCCCGCTGATTCAGCAGAAGGCGTGATCGCAGGCCGCGATCCTTTGGCACCCATCCGATTCGATGCGGAGCAGGACGATCTGGTCAGCCGCCAGCATCTGAAGATCGCGCGCGACACCGAAAATCCGAACATGTATCGGCTCGTGGACATGCAGAGCCGCAACGGTACCTTCGTCAATCGTCGGCGCGTCTACGGCTCAACCTTCCTGAATCACAACGATCGTGTGCAATTGGGACCGGCCGGTCCGGAGTTTCGCTTCGAACTGGATCCGCCCCCCGTCACCGTCTCGCCCAGCAACGGATCCTCTCCGTCATTTGCTACCGGTGCGACCAATCCTACGCCGACCAGAGAAGCCTTCGCGCCCTACACCCGTGAATCGGCGGAGGCCGGTTCGCCACGCCCAGTCGGAAGGGCCACTGTGGAGCGCATGCTCGATGACACGTTTGGTCTACTGAAGCAGGAATCGAGCAAGAGCGTCATCATCGGACTGCTCTGCATCGCGTCCATCCTGATTGTCGGCTTGAGCACTTGGATGTATCTCCGAAAGAGCGAACACGATGCGGTCACGGCCCAGAGAAGATCGGAACAGGCGATTGAGGGAATGAAGACGTCACTCGAGAAGACGCGCGAGGAAGCGCAGGCGACTCACGAGGCTGAGGCGCGCAAAGCGCAGGAGGCGGAGGAGCTTCACCAGAAAACACTTCAGCGTCTCGTGAACGAAATAACTCGGATGCGCCGAGAACAGGCCCAGCAGGTGGAGAGACAGAAACAGTCTCTCCCGCAACCCGGGAATGCGCCCGTGACTCCCGTGTCCAGCGCTCCCAGTTATGTGCAGCTCGTCGAGCGGGTGGACAACCTGTTCACCGAAAATAAATATTCGGAGGCAGCCGTGATTGCCAATCAACTGATGGCAATGGACCCCGCTCGCTACGAAGGCTACTATCTCGGCGGCGTCAGTGCATTGCAGCAAAAGCAGAAGGCCCGCGCGAAGGAATTGTTGACTCAAGCCATCGCAAGGGCTCCTCTCGACAGGCAGGCTCCGCTGCAGCAGCTTCTCAATGAGGCCCACGGGCCCAAGGAAAGGTAGGGAGCGTTTTGACTCCTAAAGAGACCGGCCCCTTCCATGAACACCAGACTCTGGCAGAGGAACGACCGTCTATTCTGACGTTTTCCGCAACCGATTCCGGTTCAGTGCGTGAGGTGAACGAGGATGCGGTGGCGGTGGTCTGCCCCCAATCGTACGAGGACATGCTCAGCACGGGAGTTCTGGCGGTTGTCGCGGACGGGATGGGCGGGGCAAATGGCGGGCAGTGCGCCAGCCATCTCGCCGCTTCCGTCATCCCTCGGGTATATGCCGACAACGTCAAGGGCCGCCACGGTAATCCGGGCAGCGCATTGCTGCGAGCCCTTGAAGCCGCCAACTCCTGCATCTATTCAAGAGCGCAGTCCGACGAATCGCTTAGCGGGATGGGAACGACCTGTGTCGCAGTGGCTTTGACTCCTAAGCAAGCTTGGGTAGCCTGGGTCGGCGATAGCCGGGTGTACTTGATGCGTGAGGACGGCCTTTTTCAGATGACCGAAGATCACTCGGTTGTCGCCGGGATGGTGCGCGAAGGGTTATTGACGCCTGAGCAGGCCAGCTTTCACGGAGAACGCCATGTGCTCACAAAGGCGCTGGGCACTCGGCCGGAAGTCGAAGTGGCATCGTGGCCGAAATCGATGCAGGTTCGCGTCGGAGACAGGTTCCTGCTCTGCACCGATGGTCTTCACGACTTGCTTAGCGAAGAGGATCTGCTGCAACTGGGCGGGCGTGGATCCTTGCCGGAAGCGGCCGCCGCACTTGTCCGGAAAGCGAAGGAGCGAGGGGGCCCGGATAACATCTCGGCTGTCCTGCTGGAGGTCTCATCACAGCAATGATGGTCGGAAACCAATACAAGATCGTCTCCGAACTCGGCAGTGGCGGAATGGGCATCGTCTACCAGGCCGTAGACATTGTGCTTGAGCGGGAAGTCGCTATCAAAAAGTTGCGCAGCGAATTCTCGCGCACACCCGACGTAGCCAAGCGGTTCCTGCGCGAAGCAAAGATACAAGCCCGTCTGAACCACCAGAACATCACTCACTTGTTCACCTGCCTGCAGGAAGGTGAGGTCTTCTACATCGTGATGGAGTTCGTGGCGGGAACGCCACTGAACAAGCTGATCCCGCTGCCCTATCAGCGTCTTCTGCCGCTCGCTATGCAGATTCTCGACAGCCTCGAGTACGCGCACGGCATGGGCGTGCTGCACCGCGACATCAAGCCGGACAACGTGATGGTGACGCCGAACGGCACCGTCAAGATCATGGATTTCGGTATCGCTCACGTGCTTGGATCGACTCGCCATACGCGCGAGAAGGTCATCATGGGGACGCTCGAATACATCTCGCCAGAGCGCATTACCGGAAAAGATCCGGAGCGGAGCAGCGATATCTACTCATTGGGGGCCGTGCTGTTTGAAGCACTGGCCGGGCGGCTGCCCTTTGAATCGCAGTCTGAGTTTGAGCTGCTACGCAAACACCTCGAAGCGCCGCCGCCAAAGCTGCGGAGTCTGGTTCCTGACTGCCCTGAAGCTCTCGAAGCCGTTATCGACAAGGCGCTTGCAAAGAACCCGGCTGATCGTTTCGCTAACTGTCGGGAAATGGCAGATGCTCTTGCCGGCGAAGTCGCGAAACTGCCGGCTCGGAGATCCGGTACGGGGCCTCATTCGATAAACATCGGCGAGGAACTGGAGCGCTGCCGAAGCCGTATCTCGGCGCTTGTCAAGAGCGGCGATACGGAGCTCGCCGAGCGGGTTCTGGACTCCGCGCGGATCGATTATGCCGGCAGGCCCGAGCTCACTGAGTTGCAGGCATTCGTTGCGCAGAAGCGCAGGCGAGCCGAGCCGGGCTCGGGCGACCAACGCCGTCGAATTGCCGAGATCCTGGAGCAAGTGGCCTCGCTGCACAGCAAGGGGCACGTGAAAGCGGCCGGTGAGCTGGCGCTGAGAGCTCGGGGCGAGTTTCCGAACGTCAGGGCTTTCCAGATAGCGGCCATTTGTTGCAAGGCACAGTCGGTGAACTAGCTTCATGCCGGCCAGATTTGGAAAGTACGTGGTCGAGAGCGAGATAGGGCGCGGCGGTTTCGGCTGCGTGTACGCCGCGTTCGACGCGGACATGAACCGTCGGGTTGCAATCAAGGAACTCAACTCCGAATCCGATCCGGATCTGCTGAGCCGCTTCCATGCCGAGGCAGGCACGACCGCCAGCTTAACTCACAAAAACATCATTACGGTATACGACTACGCCCAGCAGAATGGACGGCCGTACCTGGTAATGGAGCTGCTGAAAGGCAAGACGCTGCTGGAGATCATCAGCTCCGGAAATACCCTGCCGCTGCTAGAGAAGCTGGAGATCATGTACCAGGTGGCGGAAGGCCTGATGTACGCCCACGCTCGCGGGGTCATTCATCGCGACATCAAACCGGGCAACATCATGGTTCTCCCTGACGGCGACGTAAAGATCATGGATTTCGGCATCGCCCGCCTGCTGGGGAACACAGGCGCCCGCAAGACACGGGAGGGCGATCTGATCGGAACCGTGCTGTACATGGCGCCGGAGTGCTTCCGTAAGTACGAGACCGATGAACGGACGGACATCTTCGCCTACGGCGTGCTGTTCTATGAGTTTCTGACCGGAGAGCATCCGTTCAACGCGGAGAATGCGGTTGCGATCATGAACCGCATTATGACTGATGAGCCGGTGCCGGTGGGCGGCAAAGTGGTCGGATGTCCGCAATCGCTCGATCTGCTGATTCAGCGGCTGATGATGAAGGACCCGGAGACGCGCTTCGACGATATGGCCGATGTTCTCTTCGAAACCGAGCCGATCCTGCGGCAACTTCGCGGCCAGCGGGCGGACGCTCTGGCCACGGAGGTAGCGCGCCTGTTCGAGCAGGGTGAGATCGAAGGGCTGCAGCCGCGGGTCAAGCAGATCCTGACGCTGGATCCGGGACATACGCAGGGGCTGATCTGGCAGAACAAGATTCGGGAGCGAATGAACCGCAAGCGCGCGGAGAAGCTGCGGCAACAAGGGCTCGAGCACATGTCGGGATCGCGTTTCCGGGAGGCGGCGTTCTGCTTCGAGGGCGCGCTTCACCTTCATCCGAACAAGACGGAGATCGTGAAGCTGCTCCAAGATGCAAATGCGGAGCTGAGCCGGGTGAAACGGTCGGCACAGCTGGTCAGCGATGCACGAGCCGAGCGGCAGAGTGGGAACCTGGAGCGGGCATTTGCGTCGATTTCGGAGGCGATCGAACTCGATCCGGCGAACCGCGAAGCGGCACAGCTGCGGGACAGTTTACAGCAGCAGATTCAAGAGCTGCAGATAACGGCGCGTTTGTCCGAGTGCCGCGATCTGGCACTCGAAGGCCGGTACGACGAGGCGACACGCGTGTTGGACTCGCTCGACCCCAATGTTCGGAATCGCACCGATATCACGACGGTGCGGACGCAGATTCTTGAAGAGAAACAAGAGGCAGACCGTCAGAAGAGGCGCGCCCAGTTCAGGCAGGGGATGCAGACCGCAAGGCAGTTGCTTCGGGATCGCGATTGGGAGCAGGCGGTCCGCGCGGCTGACCAGCTCTGCTCCCAGTTCCCCGATGAGCCCTCGGGCGGCGAGTTTCGAGAGGATGTTCGGCGGCAGTTTGGATTAGTGCAACGGGCGGAGGCGCTGGCGTGCCTCAAGGAGTCTGTTCAGTCCTTTCTTCAGGGCAAGAGATTTGAGGAGGCGGCTCAGGCGATTGCCGAAGTACGCGAGAGACTGGGGCTGGAGCCCACGCTGGAGCAACTCGCGGAGGTCGTGAGATGCGCGGCGGCGGAGCATCAGCGGAGCGTAGTGCTGCAGCGGGTCATGCAGCGGACGGAAGAGCTGGTGGCAGAGGACAATCTCGAAGGGGCGCTGGAACTCCTCCGAAAGGCGATCGGGCGATTCGGGGAACAGGCTCCGTTCAGGGCCAGGGAAGTCGAGATTGCCGGCCGGCTGGAGGAGCGAGCGCGGGCAGACCTACGGTCCCGCGAGCGCGAGCGACAGCGCGTGGTCGAACCGCCCGCGCAGGAACGCAAAGTTGAGAAGGAACCGAAGAAGGCCCGATCGACAGAGGCGCCGAAACAGACCCGGAGCGAGGTCATCGCGGACGGCCGGGAGAAGGCGGCGGCACTGGCGCGTGCGGGAGACCTGTCGGCCGCGGTGGCCAAGCTCCAGGGACTCTCGAAGCGGTATCCAAATAGTTCCGAGATCAAACGAGACCTGTCGGCCGCCGTGAAGGAACTGGAGTATCGGCGCGAGCTCCAGAGACGAGGCGAACTGCCAGGTCAAAAGAAGGGCGGGGTCTCGGGAGTGGTTTCGCTGCTGAAAGGGTTTGTCAGCAAAGAGCGCAAGTGAGTGGTGCGGATGAGAGGACTTGAACCTCCACGCCCTTGCGAGCGCTGGAAACCTAAATCCATTCTTTGGACCGGCGAGGATCACGTGAGGCCGGTATTCCGGGTCTTCTTCGTCGAGAGAAGAGTCCAAACAACAGTCGACAACGTACCAAACTACGGAGAACCTACGGACTTTGATCTTCT
>JAOAPP010000101.1 GCA_025462985.1 Bryobacterales bacterium
CGTCCAGTTCCTCCCGAAGCACCTGGCGCGCGATGGGCTCATCGTCAACAATAAGAACACGCATGGACGTGATTTCAGTTTCCGGCATTTCGCGTGCTAGCCGCGCTGCCGCCAGACGGACGGGCGCTGCCCGGCTGCGAACGGGCTTGGCCCTCCGGTGAGCGGCTGACTTTTGCGGCATCGAACGGAATGAGCATCGTTGCGTAGCAGCCTCCGCCGCTCGAAACGATCCGCAGTTCGGCATCAGCACCATAGGAAAGATGAAGGCGTTGGCGAACATTTTCAAGACCAATCCCCAGGCCGGAGCTTGCCGCGTCAGGCCGCAGCCCGGGTCCATTGTCTTGGACAGTTACTTGCAGTTTCTTATCCAACAGCTTGGCCTCGACGCGAACTTTGCCCTTCCCGCTGAGCTTCGAAATCCCGTGCTTGATGGCGTTCTCCACCAATGGCTGGACGGACAGCACCGGAATTGCGAGGTGGCGCGTGTTCTCGCCGACGGATATCTCGAAGCTCAGCCGATCCTGAAGGCGCAGGCTCTCGACTTCGAGATAGGCCTGCACGATCTCGATCTCCTCGCCAAGCGGAATGAAGGTTCGGTCACGCTGGAGGGAGTAGCGAAACAGTTCCGCCAGGTTCAAAACCATGCGACGAGCCTCGAATGACTCGCGATGGATCGTGCCGTAAAGCGTATTTAACGCATTGAACAGAAAATGTGGATTGACCTGGGCCTGAAGCGCTCTGAGTTCGGCCGCTTGGGCCAGCCGCTGCAGTTCGTTCGTCCGGAACCGCTCCACCTGTCCGACAAGCAGGTTCGCCAGAAAGTTCAGGGATGCGACATCGTCTTGAAGATAGCGGCGGCTGCCTTGTCTTGAACCGAACAGCAGGGTCAGCGCATCTCCTCGTGAGAAACGTAGCGGAATTTGGATCTCCGCCCATGCGGGCGCCTTGGCACAACAATCCGAGCTGATCGCATGAGGTTCAGCTCCTACAAAGCGGGCAATTAGAGCCGCCGACTTTTGCAGGAGTTCCTCTTCTGACTGGCTTTCCGTGGCAATCGTTAGTAACTCTTTGGAACAGGCATTGACGTCCCCCCGCTGGAAGACGGACCTCGTCAGGTGCTTGTCCAAGAGCGATCTCAGATAAGCGAACAGTACCAGTGAGCAGCAAAATCCGATAAGCAGAAGAGCGGCAAGGAAGCCGTTGTTTTTTGCTTCTTGCAGCAGGCTTCCTGCACCAAGGGCCCAATACATGCATACCGCCCAGATGGCTGACAGGCCGATGTTAGCCAGAAAACGCAGATAGGTTTCGGCGAGTAGAAACCGGTAATCTCGGAGCAAGACGATCAGAGCCAGTGGAATCCCGGCGTGATGCCAGGCAACGTCATCCGCCCATCCAGCCTTCAAATGCCCATATACGAAGTGCAGAAACGACAGCGCAAAGATAAAGAGTGAGATCAGGCTCGCCGGTGAGATGGAGCCCCGCCGACGCGCGGCCGGTCTGGCGGCAGCGACCGCCACGAGTGCGGCGAAACCAAAAGCGACCAGCAGTAACGCCGCTTCATGGAGGCGCGAAGAGGGAAAGACGAGTTCCGCGAAGTGCAGGACAACAGAGCATCCGCCTACGAGATAACCCAGCCGGACCAGGACTGGCTCGCGATCCTTTGCCGCAACCGAGAAGAGGATCGCCGGAAGGATGCTCAACACCGAAAAATTGATGGCGATCAACCACTCAGGCGCGTGGCCGAGCCGCTGCGTGAGCCCGAGTGCAACCAAGGAGCCGCCGTTCCAAAGAAACACCACCAGGGACGCGATCAAAGAGGCTCTGCGGCTCCGCTGAGGCCCCTTGTTCCAACCCTTCAGGACGAGTGCCGTGAGTACACCGAAAAGCACCAGGCCGGACGCATGGCCCAGCGTGTTGATAAAGGCTGGATTCTGGAAGCTGATAGCGGTGAGCATCACGTCACACTTCTAAGCATCGCCTGATCCTGATAAACTCGGGTGAGAAGACTTCCAAGTTGCTGAAAGTACTAAGAGTCCCAGCGAGCTACAGGCACTGTTAGCATCTCCCAAAGTCATGTAGATTGAGATGGAAGCTTTCTTACTTGTTAGTTCGTTTGGAGACATTCGTTTGTGGTCTGCTGATACCCCTGCGGGAGAGGTGAATCCTCCCTCTCGCAAGAACTTATCCATTTTGTATCTTGGGCCTGATGCAGGCACTTCTAGACACCGCGCCGCGGCACTACGGCGGATGGGGCATGACGTGGCGATCGTCGACCCCTGGCGTTCGATTCCCCGCTCGCGCCTGATGAAGAAGTGGCTCCATCATTCAGGTGCGCTCTTTCTGGGTGGCTTCATCGAGAAACGAATACTGGCGGCCCTCCCTGCTCAAAAATTCGATCTGGTCTGGGTAGACGGTGGCGGGCTTGTAAGTGCATCTCTCGTCAGGGAGCTGAAGAAGCGATTCGGTCGGGTTATCAATTACAACCTCGATGATCCTTTCGGCACACGCGATGGGAGGAAGTGGCGTCATTACCTCACGGCGATTCCTAATTACGACTTGGTGGTAGTAGTCCGTGAATGCAATGTCGCCGAAGCTGCTGGCCGTGGGGCGAAGGACGTACTGCTCGTCAGCCGCTCTGCGGACGAAGTGGCGCACAAACGTCAAACTCTGGATCAATCGGATTTCCCAAAGTGGTCGTCCGAGGTGGTCTTTGTCGGAACCTGGATGCCGGAGCGCGGGCCCTTTCTTTCACGGCTGATTGAACTAGGCGTTCCCCTGGCCATTTATGGTGACCGTTGGGATCGCGCTGCGGAATGGCCCATCTTGAAACAGCACTGGCGGGGGCCCGGGTTGTACATCGATGAAGAATACTCGAAGGCCATTCAGGCCGCCAAGCTTTGCATCGGATTGTTGTCTGTAGGCAATCGGGACACCTGCACTCAGCGTTCCTTCGAGGTGCCGTACCTTCAAAGCGTACTTTGTGCCGAGCGGACGTCCGAACATCTCAGCCTATATCAGGAAGACGCAGAGGCCGTATTCTGGAATACTGCCGAGGAATGTGCCGAGAAGTGCCGGGAGTTGCTTGCAGATCCAGTACGACGAGCGGAGCTAGCCGCCCGAGGTCGCGCCCGCTGCCTTCGAAACGGTACGACCAATGAACAAGTGCTCCATCAGATTCTCTCCCGAACGTTTCCTCAGAAGAAAGAACACTCCTTAAGAGCGAAAGCGGCAGCTTCCGCCCGATAGCTCGCCAGCTTCGGCTGATCTATATCTTCAGTAAGGTGCGGAGGCGTTTTGTCTGGATGCGGCTCACCGGAATCTCAGTCTGCTTCTTGTCGTCCATCTTCAGCTGGAAGCTGGACTTGAACCACGGGATCACTTCACGGATCTTGTTGATATTCACCAGAAAAGAACGGTGAACGCGCCAGAAGATATTTGGGTCGAGGTTCGATTGCAGCTCTTCAATAGTGCGGTAATTCGATTGACCCTCGAAGGTTGACGTGACAACCGTAATGAGCCCGTCGTCGATGGTGGCATAAATCATGTCCTGGGCGTCGACGATCAGATTGCGGTTGTTCGCCTTCACCAGGATCTTGTTCCGCTGTACCGGAGCTTTCAGGTTCAGCGACTCGAGCGCCTGATCTTCTTCCATCTGCCGGTCTTCCAGGCTACGGCGCGCACGCGCCACCGATTCCGCCAGACGCTCTCTTTCGATGGGTTTCAGGACATAATCCAGAGCTTGGAGGCGAAAGGCCTCCACGGCATACTGATCGAAAGCAGTCGTGAGAACGAAATGGGGCAAGTCGCCGCCTTTCTCCCGGAGCCTACGAATGACCGTCAGCCCGTCAAGGCCCGGCATCTGTACATCCAGAAACACCAAGTCGGGCTCCAGCTCGCCGATCAGCTTGATCGCTTCGATGCCGTTGCTCGCCGTTTCCAGGATTTCCACATCCGCAAAATCCCTCAGCAGAAAGCTGAGCTCTTCGCGGGCGAGCTCTTCATCATCCACGACGAGCGTCGACAGCGTGCTCGTAAGGCGCTGTGACATCGAATGTTAGTATAACCTAGGATTGCGCCGGGACCCGGTTTCGTGTGCCGCGGTTCGGACGGTGAAGACCCTTCCGGAGCCCGTGTTTTGGGACTTCCGTGCAAATCGCTCGAGGAGAACAGGCGTAGTGTCAAAGCAGGGAAATGTCGAGATCGCGCCCGCCGATGGACGCTTAGGAATACTCATCCCGGGTATGGGAGCGGTCGCTTCGACATTCATCGCCGGAGTGGAGGCGATCAAGAAGGGCCTCGGTCAGCCGGTCGGCTCCTTGACGCAACTCGCTACCATCCGTCTCGGGAAACGAACCGAAGGACGCACGCCGAGGATCAGGGACTTCGTTCCGCTGACGTCCCTTGAGTGCCTTTCGTTCGGTACTTGGGACATCTACGAGGACGACGCCTACGAGGCGGCCGTGAAGGCCCGCGTGTTGGACAGGCCCTTGCTCGACGAGTTGAAAGAGCCGCTGTCCGCGATCAAGCCGATGAAGGCGGTCTTCGACCAGAATTATGTCAAGCGGATAGACGGGCCGAACAAGAAAGCCGGCGCGAACAAGATGGAACTGGCCGAAGCCTTAATGGCCGATATCCAGGAATTCAAAAAGCGTAACAACTGCTCCCGGTTGGTAATGATCTGGTGCGGCTCAACGGAAGTCTTCCACAAGCCCGCCGCCGTCCACCAGACCCTGGCTTCGTTCGAGGAAGGGCTTCGCAATAGCCATCCTGACATCGCCCCCAGCCAGATCTATGCGTATGCCGCGCTCAAGCTGAAAGTTCCCTACGCCAACGGCGCTCCCAACCTGACCACCGACGTACCCGCTCTCCAGGAGCTGGCGCACGAGAACGCGGTGCCGATCTGCGGCAAGGACTTCAAGACAGGCCAGACCTACATGAAGACTCTTCTGGCTCCCGGTTTCAAGGCCAG
>JAOAPP010000164.1 GCA_025462985.1 Bryobacterales bacterium
TATTTATCTTCATAGTTGCTTTTTTTCTTGCGGTACTGGCTGTGAATGCGCAGCTGTCGCACTCATCGATGTTCGAGGGAGGAATCAGCTCAACCACCGTGATTTTATTCGGCGGGAAAGCGGCTCCGTATATCTACAATGGCCAATGGTGGCGGTTAATTACGGCCGGATTTTTGCATGGTGGATTCGTGCATTTAGCCATGAATTCGTATACGCTTTTTATTCTGGTAACCGAGGTTGAGCAGTTTTATGGGACCAGCCGGCTAATCGTCGCGTATATTCTGTCCACGTTTACAGGCTTTCTTTGCAGCCTCTTGTTTGCGCCGCGCAGTCTCTCGCTGGGAGCTTCCGCCGCCGCTTTTGGACTGATCGGCATCATGCTGGCGATGAGCGTCAGGCATCGCAGCGATCCGCTGGTGCAGATGGTGAGAGCGCAATACACGCAGTGGGTGATCTTTTCGCTCGTGCTCAGCCTGCTTCCCGGGGTCGATATAGCGGCTCACGTCGGAGGTCTGATCGGGGGATTTCTCGTGGGATTGCTCGGCGGTCTTCCTGGACTTCCAAATAGTCCGAAAGAGAATGTTTGGAAAACGCTCGCTGGGCTCGCCATTGCCGTCGCTCTCTGGGCGCTGTTCCAGGATTACCTTTCCTACCGAGCTCTATTGCGCCAGATATAGTAAGCCACAATTACGTCCGTGCGACCGATTTTGTGGGAAAATAAGTTATAATTTAACCGCTACAACAGCAATTCCACAGGATTGTCACAGAATATTCTGCTTCGGGGGGCCAGGCAAGTACTTACGCTGCATGGTCCTGAAGGTGCGCGACGTGGTTCGGCCCTAAAAGAAATCTCGGCCATCCAGGATGGATCGGTTCTCATTTGCGACGGCGTGGTGAAGTGCGTCGGCAGTACCCGCCGAATCGAAAATCTCAGGGAGGCCAGGCAAGCATTCGAAATCGACGTTCATGGCTGCCTGGTGATGCCGGGATTTGTGGATCCCGGCCTCACCACGATTTCGGAGCGGACTCGCTTGCCCGGGCACAGGCTTAAGACGCCGAAAGACCTTCACGAAGACAATTTGGAGCTGATGCGTTCCTGCCTGCAGCATGGAACGCTCACCGTTGAGATGAAGGCGAGCGAGCCGGGGAGTTTTGCCCCCGTAGTGACGCTGCTCCGGCAACTGGCCAAGCTCGAGGATCATCCGGTCGGCATGCTGCGGACCTGGAAGGTGTCGCGGCTTCCAGAGTCGCAGGAAGAAGCAGCGCAGTTCCGCGAGGCCGTGGAGGTGATCCGGCGTCGAAAGCTAGTCCACTTCATAGAGGTTCCCGCCAACACCTTACTTCCGTTCGGCGAGGAGGTCGTCGGAATCTTGAAAGCCTCGGGGATTCCATTAAAGATCGACTGGAGCGAGGGCGGATCAGAGCGTATGGAATCCGCCCTGGGCTGGATAGACGCCGCGAGTGTGACGTGCTCTACCTGGCTGAGTGAAGAGGATGCGCGGATCGCGGCCAGGCTTTCAAGGGTGGTGATGTTCTCACCCGGAAGCGACATCGCTCAAGCGTGCGGACGGGGCATGCGGCAAGTCATCGATCATGGCGGCGCCATTGCGCTCACATCCGGCTACAACGGGAGGGAGGCTCCCGGACACAGCATGCAAAACGCAATTTGCCGGGCGGTGGGACTGGGGCAGCTTTCCATCGAGGAAGCCATCAGCGCGGCTACCGTCAACGCGGCTTACGCGCTGGGACTAGGATCGCAAACGGGCTCCATTGAAGCAGGGAAGCGCGCTGACATCGTGGTGCTTGCGATTCCGGACTATCACGAAGTACCGCGTCATTTTGGGATAAACCAGGTTCGGCTGGTCCTGCGCAGGGGACAGGTGGCATTCAATCGAGGCCGTTGGAAAATAGGTGCGCATGAACCAACGTCTGGTGGAGTGCGTCCCGAACATCTCCGAAGGGCGAAATCGAAAGCGGGTTGACGCTGTTGAGCAGTCGATCGCCTCTGTTCCTGGAATTTTGCTGCTGCATCGCACCAGCGATGTAGATCACAACCGCAGCGTCCTCACTTTCGCTGGCCCAAGCCTTTCCGCTGTGGAAGCGGCAGTGCGCGCGGTGGCTAAGGCGGCGGAGTTGATCGACCTCAATCATCATCACGGCGTGCACCCCAGATTGGGAGCGCTGGACGTGTTGCCATTCGTTCCGTTGGGCGAGCTGACGATAGACCACTGCGTGAAATTGGCGCGACGGGCGGGAGAGCGCATTTGGACGGAACTGGGCATTCCGGTTTATTTCTATGGAGCAGCAGCGACGCGGCCCGATCGCGAGAAGCTCGAAGATGTCAGGCGCGGTCAATTCGAAGGCCTGCGGACGGCTGCGCTGACCGATGAAGGACGCAGGCCTGATATGGGAGGCCCGGCGCTTCATCCCACCGCGGGGGCTGTGATTGTGGGCGCGCGCAAGGTGCTGATCGCTTACAACATCAACCTGCGGAGCGATGACCTTCAACTAGCCAAGCACATCGCCAAGACTGTGAGAGCCAGCAGCGGCGGGCTGCCGGGCGTGAAGGCCCTGGGATTACCGCTGCAGTCTCGTGGACTAGTGCAGGTGTCCATGAACATCACGGATTATGAGTTGACGCCCGTGCATACCGTCTACTCGGCGGTGGAGCGGCTCGCGGCCGCGCACGGGCTGGAGGTGGAAGAAAGCGAACTGATCGGGCTCATGCCGAGGCAGGCGCTCGAGATGGCGGCGGCTGCCTTTCTGAAAATGCGCGACTTCAAATCGCAGCAAGTTATCGAGAACCGGATCGAACAGCAAGAACGACTTGCGAACGAGTAGGCGGCCACTCCGTATGATGTTTCTATGGCCACTACGCTGCCTCCTGAGCCTGAGGTGACCGCGCCCACGAGCACGCTGGAAGAACTCATAGGGCTCGAGAAAGAGTACCTGCTGCAGAATTACGCGCGTTATCCGCTCGCGCTTCACCGCGGGAAGGGTTGCTACGTGTATGATCTCGACGGAAAGCGTTATCTGGATCTGATTAGCGGGATTGGCGTCAACTCGCTCGGCTATGCGCACCCGCGGATTACGAAAGTGATCCGGCAGCAGGCCGGGCTGATCTTGCACACCTCGAATCTCTACTATCACGAGTATCAGGGACGCCTGGCGGAACGGCTGGCGAAAATCAGCGGGCTGCGCCGGAGTTTCTTCTGTAATTCGGGCGCGGAGTCGATGGAAGGCGCGCTGAAAATGATACGCGCGCACGGCAATGGCATCGCTCCGGGCAAGCACGAAGTGGTGGCGCTGGACAACTCCTTTCACGGTCGAACGCTCGGTTCGCTGTCCATCACCGGGCAGCCCAAGTACCGCAAGGACTTCGAGCCGCTGCTGCCGGGTTCGCAATTCGTTCCGCGGAATGACATCGCGGCGCTAGAAGCGGCCGTGAATGAGCGCACCGCTGGAATCGTCCTAGAGTTTATTCAGGGTGAAGGCGGCATTCTGCCGGTCTCCGAAGAGTTTGCGCGAAAGGCGCGCGAGCTGGCAGACAAGTTCAATGCGCTGCTCGTCTTCGACGAGATTCAATGCGGGGTGGGCAGGCCGGGAACTTACTTTGCGTATCAGCTGCTCGATCCGGTTTTGCTGCCGGACATCGTAGTCGCAGCCAAGCCCATGGCGTGCGGCATTCCGCTCGGTGTGATCATTGCGAACGAGAAGGCGGCGCAGTCGATCAAGCCCGGCATGCATGGGTCAACCTATGGGGGAGGACCGTTGGCCTGCCGCGTGGCGCTGGAGTTCTTCGACGTGCTGGACGAACTGATGCCGCAGATTAACTCCGTAGGCGGCTACTTCCGCATGAAGCTGACGGAAATGATGCG
>JAOAPP010000214.1 GCA_025462985.1 Bryobacterales bacterium
CCAGCATCAGGAAAATTGACCAAGTGTTCGATCCCCCGGAACTCATCAACGGCAGGGGGATTCCGGTTATCGGCATTCGGCCAACTACCATTCCTACATTAACCAATACATGAAACAGCAAAAGGGCAGCTACGCCCATGCAAATGAATAAACCCGCACGGTCGGTCGCGGTTTGCGCATTCTGAACCACCTGCATAATGAGCAAAAAGTAGAGAACCAGCGCGATCACCACGCCGACAAACCCGTGCTCTTCTGCAAACGAGGAGAAAATGAAGTCGGTATGCGGCACAGGTAAGAACCCCAGGTGCGTTTGAGAACTCTCTTTCGCTCCCCGGCCCCACATTCCGCCGTTTCCGACCGCAATCTTCGATTGAATCACCTGAAAGCCCGTTCCCTTGGGATCCCGGTCAGGGGAAATAAAGCTAACCAGCCTATCTTTTTGATAAGGCTTAAGAAAATGATACCCAATCGGCAGTGTGATTACGAGCGCGGCCACCAGGATCAGCAGGTACTTCCACCGGACCCCCACCATGAGGACGCCCGAAACCAGGATGGGAAGGTACGTGAGAGAGGTCCCGAGGTCCGGTTCTTTCATCACCAGCAGCATCGGTATGCCTACGAATGCGCCGAGCTTCAGCAAATCGGTCCATTCGAGCGATTCGAGCTTCCATTCGGTCAGAAGCTTCGCCAGGAGCAGGATCAGAACGATTTTTACGAATTCCGAGGTTTGTAGCCTTAGACTGCCGTAACCGATCCAGCGAGTCGACCCGAAAACCTTGTTCCCGATCACCAGGGTGGCGATGAGAAGAACGAGACTGGCGCCGTACAGATGGACAGCCCGGCTAAGCAGGGCGTGATAGTCGAACAGCGACACCACCCACATCATCGCCAGTCCAGTCCCCACCCAGATGATCTGTTTCCACCAGGCATCTTCCCATTTGGTGTTCAGAGTGGCACTGTAGATCTGCAACACGCCCAGCGCGCATAGAGCGAGTGTCACAACTGTCAGGGGCCAGTCCAGATCGCGGATGGTGCGGAATAGAGTCATCAGGGCACCAGTCCTTCGGAGGAACCGCTCCTCAGCAGAGCAAGCGGGGATGACAGAATCTGAGGAGCGAGCGGGCGACGGTCCGTAAGATTCGTGTTTGACTCGCGAGACTTCTTATCGAAATACGCTTTGAGAACGTCCCTGACGATGGGTACGGCGTTGTAGCTTTCCTCCCCGTTTTCAAACAGCGCAACTATCGCAATTTCCGGCTTCTCCATTGGGGCGAATGCGACAAACCACGCGTTATTGGCCATTGCGCTCCGCAGCTTGGCGCCCTTCGTCTTATCGCTGGAAGCGACCTGCGCGGTACCGGTCTTCCCGCAGACTTTGACGTTCGTTAGCAAAGCGGCGCGCCCGGTCCCGCCCTCGTTGACCACCGCATACATTCCCGAAATCACTTCCTCCAGGTTTGCCGGATTGAAACTGCCCTGGCGCAAAAGCACCGGCTTGTCGGTTTCGACCAGGTGAGGCTTGAACCAACGGCCGCCCGCGCCCAACCCGCCAAGGGCAGAGGCGATCTGAAGCGGAGACACTGTCACGGCTCCCTGTCCGATTGCGACCGAAATAGTCTCCCCGGCATACCATTTTTGGCGCGACATCCGGAGCTTCCACTTAGTGGAGGGCATTGTGCCTTGCGTTTCGTTCGGCAGATCGATTCCGGTACGGCGGCCTATGCCCGCGAGATCCGCGTAATGCGCGATCCGGTCAATCCCCAGCTTGTTGCCCACGTTGTAGAAATATACGTCGCAGGATTGAGCGATTGCGCGATGGAGCGAGATGGCGCCATGTCCGCCTTTGAGATGGCAGGCAAAATAGTGACCGTAAAAAGAGGCTCCTCCGGGGCAGACAAACTGGGTCTTGTCGTCCACCGCACCCTCCTCTAACCCAGCCAAACCGAGTATGGGCTTGAACGTTGAACCGGGAGCAAGTTGGGCCTGGATCGCACGATTCAGAAGCGGCTTCTCCTTGTCCCCGGCAATCTCATTCCAGTCGGTCCGGCTGATCCGGCCGGTAAACTTGTTCGGATCGAAAGTCGGACGGCTCACCATGGCTAATACTTCGCCATTCTCCGGATTAAGCGCGACTACGGCCCCGCGCTTTCCTTCCATTGACAATTCCGCTACGGCTTGCAGGTCGAGGTCAATCGTGGTCCGGAGGTCCTTGCCCGAAACCGCCTGCTTCGCCGTGACCATCTGGCGTTCGTGCCCCATGTTGTCTACCAGCACCCGCTCCTGCCCGTCGGTGCCGCGCAGAATGTGATCGTACTGGCGCTCAAGGCCGTCCTTACCGATGATGTCGCCCTGGTGATAATCGATGAAAGCAGGCGCGTTGAGTTCGCTTTCACTGACCTCCCCCACATAGCCAACCACGTGTGCGGCGAAGCCGTCCTGTGGATATTGGCGACGCCAGGATCGGATCAGATCCATTTCCGGATATGTTCCAGGATCCTGGTGCGACTGGACAAAAGCAATCTCATCCCGATCGAGCTGATCTTTAATGATGATCTGAGGACTCCCCATGCGGCGAATCTTAGCGGCAAGATCGTCGTAGTCCAGATGCATGGCGTCCGCCATAGCGGGCAGATGTTCCCACTTAATCTGGTCACGGTTCAGCAGCAGTGAGTAGGAGGCTTTGTTATCGACGATGATCCGCCCGTCCCGGTCGAGGATCTTGCCGCGCGCAGCCAGGATGGGAGTGCTCTTGATTCGGTTGCGTTCGGCGGCTTCACTGTAAACGTCCGGGTTCTGAACTTGGAGCTTCCAGAAACCAGAGACCAGAAAGACGAATACGGCAACCGTCAGGTATTGAAAAACTGCTACTTTGCCAGAAGCCTGCTTGGGATCGTCGCGCAGCAGGCGATCAGGAGATATTTCGTGGTCTCTCCCGTGGTCGCTTTCAATAATGGCCACTTACAGTTCCAGGAATGCAGGGCTAAGAAGGGCCCGACACCTTCATCTTATCGAGAATCAGGAACAAAGGGATTGCAATCAACGAATTTAGTGCTCCATGGACAAATGTTTCCTGAGGGTCGAACGGGATCGTCTGGGCCAGCAGAGCCCGGCGCATCACCCAGTAAAAAAAAGCGTGAAAGAAGTAAAAGAACAAGCATAGGATCACGCGAATCACAGAGCTTTCGACATTGAACCGTAAACTGACGGCAGCAGCAAAATACCCCACCAGCGTTTTTGTGATGCCGTACATTCCAATGGGCAGCGTTGCCGGGGCCAGCGAATCCTCGGCAAGCCCGACAAAGGCTCCGAAGAAAAGCGCCTGAATCTGGCTATGCCGCATCAGTCCGAAGTAGACCGTGAGAAGAAGCGGCAGTTCCAGCCATTCCGTATGCGGCAGGAGTCTCGGAAGATAAAACTTGCCGATAATCGCAATCAGCGTGAGGACGACGAGCGCAATTACCTGGAAGCGACTGGTCCAGATCTCCTGAACGGGGCGCCTGAGTAATTGCTCGCTGCTAGCTTCGGTCATCAACGGTTCGGTTACTCATGCTTGGGTTGCAATTGATTCGGTTGTGAATCCGCGCCCGGCTTACGACGAGGCGCGCCGAGCGGCAGAACTGGGCCACTTAACTCCGGCTTCTGCAAGGCCGGTTGGGGAGCATCGGAACGAGCCCCCAGGATAGAGGGCGACGCCGCCGGTTTTGCCGCCCCGGGCTGCGGAGTTACCGCTTTGGGATTAAAGTTTGGCATATTCGATCCGTATGCCCCATAGGAGTGGTTTTGCTCCTTGCCGATCTGGGCATATCTTTGCAGAATCTTGTCGGCTTCGGTCTGTGGTTTGGGATTCTGCTGCCCGTTTGGCCCCCCTTCCGCAGGCGGAGGTGGAAGCAGCGTGGCGTTCGATCGCTCCACCACAGGCACCGTCGGAATGTCACGATGAACACCTTGCAGAACGACCAAAACCTCTTCCGCGCCGCCCGGGGCTCCACTGAGCGAAAGCTTCACATCCTTCATCCCCTGCCCCAACTGGACAGCAGAGGCGACGCCCACCGGGAAACCTTTGGGGAAAATTCGATCCTCGCCGGACGTAAAGAACCATTCACCGACGTCCACCTTGTCCTCGTTCTGAATCTGCGCAACGATGCATTTCCCGGCAGAGCAGTTGAGCACGCCGTGGACTCGTCCCTTTTGCGACTCGATGCCAACCCCAAATGTCGGATCGGTAACCAGAAGGACCTGAGAGACCAGCGGATACGTGGCGCTTACTTTTCCCACGATGCCCTCCGGAGTGACAACCGCGATTCCATTCTCGATGCCGCTGCTTGAACCGCGATCGATGAACACCGCTTTTGCGCTGGCAACGGTGCTGTTCCCGATAATGCGCGCAGCAACGGTTTTCGAAGGGATCTGCGCCTGGAACATCGTCAGCGCTCGGGCATTCTCGGCTGTCGCCAGCTGATTACGGAAATAGACGTTTTCCATTCGCAGTTTGTCGTTGTCACTCTTCAGACGGCGATTCTGTTCGCGCACGTCCAGCAGGATGAAGTAGTCCTGGAGAAAGCCAATGGTGTTGCCGCGAACAGCCTCGACAATTCCCGCCATGGGAGTGACAGCTGTCACCGCCCAGACCCGAATCAGCCGTTCATCGCCGTTGGTCTTAACCTGGTAGGCCAGGTACAACAATTGTGCTACAACGACGACCACCAGAACCGTCAGATTCCGGTAGCGGCCTAACAGGGCTTCCATTACGTCAGTTCCTACTGTAAAGCGATCGGCATGCCTGTGCCAAGATCGCCCTATTCGATCGCAATGCGCCGAAGCAGTTTAAAGTCGGTCAGCATTTTGCCGGTCCCCAGAACAACGGAGGCCAGCGGGTCCTCTGCAATAGAGACCGGGAGACCGGTTTCCTCTCTAATGCGGGTATCTAAATTCTTGATCAAAGCCCCACCACCGGTCAGGACGATGCCCCGATCGCTGATGTCGGCGCTCAATTCAGGAGGGGTTCGCTCCAGGGCGACGCGTATCGCGTTCAAGATGGTTGCCACACAGTCGGAAAGGGCATCACGGATCTCGTCATCGGCAATAGTGACGGTTTTCGGGACGCCTTCGATCAGGTTGCGTCCTTTGATTTCCATGGTGACCGGACGGTCCAGAGGATAGGCGGATCCGATCTGTATTTTGATCTGCTCGGCAGTGCGCTCTCCAATCAGGAGATTGTATTTGCGCTTCAGATAGCTCATGATGGCGTCGTCCATCTCGTTTCCGGCGACGCGCACCGAGCGGGAGTACACAATGCCGGACAGCGAAATAACGGCTACATCAGTGGTGCCGCCGCCGATATCGACGACCATGTTCCCGGACGGTTCGGTGATGGGAAGACCGGCACCAATGGCCGCTACCATGGCCTGCTCCACCAGGTGAACTTCGCTGGCTTTAGCCCGATAAGCCGATTCACTCACCGCGCGTTTTTCCACCTGTGTGATTTCGCTCGGCACGCCGATGACGATGCGTGGATGCACCAGCATCTTCCGGCCGTGCGCCGTGTGGATGAC
>JAOAPP010000835.1 GCA_025462985.1 Bryobacterales bacterium
CCGATAGGTCAGCGTGACCTCCGTGCTGGACAGGCCCGACACCACGGTGAGCGCCCATCCTGGCCGCCACCACTGGACGTCCCTGTCGGAGCACGCCACCGTGCTGCTGCTCGCGTTGTGGTGGATCGGCCCCATGACGGCTCGGTCAGGTGGTCGAGGGCCCGGGGCGACCTTCACCGGGCTGGTGCTCGCGGGCCTCGCCCTGCTGGGAACCAGGGCCTGGCGACACGTCGGCAGGGTCACCCTCGGACTCACAGTTGCCGTCCCCGTCGGCGCGCTCGCGGTCTGCCTCTGGGCTCCCACGGGCTGGTACGGCGCCGACGACCTCGGCTCGTACTCGCTGGCGGCCGCCGCTGTGCTGGTTGTCGCCGCCTACGGACGCTCGCGGCAACGCCGTACTGCCGTGCTTCTGGCGGTAACCGCTGCGGGAGCTGTGCAGTTCCTCGAGGGATTCAACGCCTGGTGGGGCGGGGGAGTCGACCCATCACGTGCCATGGTCGGCACCTTCTACTCCTGGAACCCGTTCGCAGCCTTCCTGCTGCCCGGAGCCCTCATCGGCATCGTCCTCGCAGCGAAGGGGCCGGGACGTGCACGGCTGGCCGGCCTGGTGGCCGCTCCGCTCTGCGCTGCCGGCATCGTGCACTCGTCGAGCCGCGCCACGCTGGGGTTGCTGGGCCTGGGCATCCTCGCCAGCCTTCTCGTGCTGATCGAACGTGAGGAACGCGCGCGGGCTCTGAGCCGGTGGGCCGCGGTCGTGGCGCTGTGTGCCGTCGTCTCCTTCGGCATCGCCGGACCGCCGTTCTTCGCCCACCGGGGCAGCGTCACGGGCGCGGCCGAGGCCAAGGCGGCTACCGGCCAGGACGTCGCGACCAACAGCGCCTACCGACTTCAGTTCTGGGAGCGTGCGATCGCGAACGTCGAGCACCGGACCGTTCTCGGTACCGGCTCGCACGCCCTCGTTAGCGGCAGCTCCCGCTATGTCCCTGCGAGCTACGCAGGGTCCAACCAGGCTCACAACGGCTACCTGCAGCCGCTCTCGGACGGTGGGCTGGTTCTCGGCCTGCCCTTCCTGGCCGCTGCCCTGGCCGCTGTCGTGCTGCTGCTTCGGCTGCTGTTGGCCGCCCGGCGGAGCTGCGCCGAACGCGCATCACGGCTCGCGGTGGCACTCGCGCTCGGCGGGGTGATGGCTCACTCGTTCGTCGACCTCGATTGGACCTTTCCGAGCAGCCTGCTGCTCGCCGCGATCCTCGTCGGCGTGGCGCTCGCGCTTCTCCCGGCTGCGGCACGGCCTGCGCCCGTTGCGCTTGCCGTCGGACTGGTCGCGGTTGTCGCGGTCAGCGCGACAGCGCAATGGCGCTGGGACGACACCGCCTCCGACATAGCCGAGCGAGTCGGCACCCCTGCAGCGCAGGCCCATGCCCTGCGCGCAGCGGGCGACGGCTCGCTGAGAGACGACCGCTGGGCCCAAGCCGTGCTCCGGATCGGCACTGCCGGCTTCGGTCCTGTCATAGACACGGGGGTGTCGCACGTCGACCTCCGCTGGGCCGTCGACGCCACCGGGCACGAGGCGTCCGTTGACGGGCCGACCCAGGTTCTCCGCGCGCGGGCACTCGTGGTCCTGGGCGAGCCCGAACGCGCTCGGTCGCTCGTGAACGGCCTGATCGCGCCGCTAGACGTCGCTCACGCTCAGGCCGCCAGCGACGCCGTGGCGTGGGTGCTTGCGTCGGTCGGCAGGCCCGCGGAAGGCCGCGCCCTCGCTCTCCGCTACCTCACGGACCCTGTTCACGACACCGCCCCGGGCTCACACCTGCTGACCCTGCTGCAGATCGGCCTCCAGTCGGACGCCCGACGTGCCGACGTCGAGAACAGGTGCGCCTACGCCCTGGTCCCCCCCGACCAGCGCCTGCCGAACACCCCTGACCCGGGCGCGCCGCTCGCCGGTACGCCGTGCGAGGCCGTTCTCCGAGGAGCCAACTCATGAAGCAGCTGGGCGACATCCTGCTCGAGGGCGGCCTCGTCTCCCACGCGCAGCTCGCCGGCGCCATGGAGGAGCAGCAGCGCGTCGGCCGCAGCCTCGGTCGCGTCCTCGTCGACCAGGGCGTCCTCACCGAGAGCCAGCTGGTCGCCGCCCTCGCGCAGCAGATCGGCATGCGCTTCGTCGACCTCACCGACTTCCCCGTCGACGGCTCCGCCGTCGGCAAGATCTCCGACGTCGTCTGCCGCCGTCACACGGCCCTGCCCATCGGTTACGAGGACGGCAAGCTGCTCGTCGCGATGGCCGACCCGGCCAACGTCTTCGCGCTCGACGACATCCGCTCGCTCACGGGCCTCGAGGTCAAGGCAGTCGT
The DNA here is from genome assembly GCA_025462985.1 of Bryobacterales bacterium. Taxonomy (GTDB): domain Bacteria; phylum Acidobacteriota; class Terriglobia; order Bryobacterales; family Bryobacteraceae; genus Bog-105. The sequence continues at coordinate 2,349 of JAOAPP010000835.1, forward strand.
CGCCACCCGGCCGGACGTCGTCGCCGCCATCAACAAGTACCACCGCGGGGACGCCGAGCTCGACGACCTCACCAACGTCCTGGACGTCCAGGACGAGGACGACGACCTGAGCAAGGTCAAGGAGATCGTCGAGGACGCCCCGATCGTCAAGTTCGTGAACCTGCTGATCACGCAGGCCATCACGGACCGCGCCTCCGACATCCACATCGAGCCGACCGAGCGCGACCTGCGCGTCCGCTTCCGCATCGACGGCGTGCTCCACGAGGTCATGCGGTCGCCGAAGACCATCACGTCGGGCGTGACCTCGCGCCTGAAGATCATGGCCGACATCAACATCGCGGAGCGCCGCATCCCGCAGGACGGCCGCCTGTCGGTCAACGCCAACGGCAAGAAGATCGACCTCCGTGTGGCCACGCTCCCGACGGTGTGGGGCGAGAAGATCGTCATGCGTGTGCTCGACAACACGACGGCGATGCTCAACCTGTCTGACCTGGGCTTCTCCGAGCCCAACTACGACGTGTTCTCCAAGAGCTTCGTCAAGCCCTACGGGATGATCCTGGTGACCGGTCCGACCGGTTCCGGCAAGTCGACGACCCTCTACGCCACGCTCAACATCGTCAGCAAGCCCGAGGTCAACGTCATCACGGTCGAGGACCCGGTCGAGTACCGCCTGCCCGGTATCAACCAGGTGCAGACCAACGTCAAGGCCGGTCTCACCTTCTCGGCGGCGCTCCGCTCGATCCTGCGCTCCGACCCCGACATCGTGCTGCTCGGTGAGATCCGTGACGGCGAGACCGCCCACATCGCGGTCGAGGCCGCCCTCACCGGTCACCTCGTGCTCTCCACCCTGCACACCAACGACGCGCCCTCGGCCGTCGTCCGCCTCACCGAGATGGGCATCGAGCCCTTCCTGGTGGGCTCCGCCCTCGACTGCGTGCTCGCCCAGCGGCTCGCACGGCGGCTCTGCCCGAAGTGCAAGGAGGCCTACCAGCCGACGCCGGAGATGCTGATCGCCAACCGCTTCCCGTGGCAGGACGGCATGGAGCTCCCCACGATCTACCGCCCGATCGGGTGCTCAGCCTGCTCCAAGACCGGCTACAAGGGCCGGCTCGCGCTGCACGAGGTGATGGCCGTCTCGGAGGAGATCGAGCGCGCGACCGTCGAGCGGGCCTCGTCGATGGTGATCACCAAGCTGGCGATCGAGCAGGGCATGATCACGCTCCGCCACGACGGCCTGCTCAAGGTGCTGTCCGGCGTGACGTCGATCGAGGAGATCTTCCGCGTCGTGGCGTGAGCTGCGGCAAATTGCTCCGAACGGCTCAAGGGCCGTGCTCTGCTGGTCGAAGCCACACACAGCGCCGATCACCGCGAGTGCGCCGTGCCATGCTCAGCCGTCAGAGGAGAAGCCAGGTGGACGTGCAGGACAGCTCGTCGCAGGCCCCGACCGATGCCTTGAGCGATGACTTCTTCGCAGCGCCGGCACCGGCAGCGGAGTCCTACGCACTCGCCCCCGCAGCCCCGGTCGCTCCGCTGGAGCCGGCCTGGTC
>JAOAPP010000107.1 GCA_025462985.1 Bryobacterales bacterium
GCCAGCGGCCATCGCTTTTGTGCGGGAGAGCGTGATGGCGCAGCCGCCGGAGGGATACGCCCGCAATTGCGAGGCACTTGCCGCGGCCGTCAGCGCTGATCTGTCGCATATTTCCTGCCCGGTACTGTTGATCACCGGGGACCAGGACCGAACCGCGCCGCCGGACACTGCCCGAGCCATGATGAGCGCCATCAAGCGTGCCGAGTTGCGGGTGCTGGACGGATGCGGGCATTGGGCCACAATCGAGCGCGCCAAGCAGGTCAATTACGCGCTGACCCTGTTCCATTCGCGTCTGCGTCAATCAGTCGGGGCATGATGCGAGGCCGACCATGGTCGTGATGGTGGCCGTGATCGCGGGGCCGGCATGAGCGGACGCATCATCGTTTGCCTGACCTGTGACCGCTATGGATCGCCGCGGGCGGGTGAACCGACGCCGGGCCGCCGTCTTGCCGTTGCGCTGCTGGCAAACGCGCACCAACCTGGACATCAGGTCACGGTACGCACCGTCGAATGCCTGAACGGTTGTCCGCATCCGTGCACCGCGGCCTTGCGAACGCCTGGAAAATGCGTCATTCGCTTTTCAGGTCTAACGCCGGATGACGCCCCAGCTTTGATCGAGACCGCTGCGCGTTATGCTACCAGCGCCGATGGCGATATTCCGGCGGAAGCCATGCCGGCGAGCCTGCGCGACAAAATATCTCTGAGAATCGGACCGATAAACGCGGGCTGACCCGTGCGGCGTGAACAGTCCAAGAGAGGCAACAAGCGAACTCAGGAGGAAGCGATGGCTAAAATATTGTTTGCGAATACGATGATCTTTGAAGGCACCAACAAGGACCTCGTCCCTGGCGAAGTGCTGGTGCAGGGCAATCGGATCCAGGCCGTTGCCGGCCCGGGCGAAACCCTGCCGCGCGAAGGGTGTGATGTCATCGATGCCGGCGGCGCCACGCTGATGCCGGGCATGGTCAACACGCACTGCCATCTCACCTACAACAATGGCACGACGGTGGCCGAACTGACCGCGCTTCCCGTCGAGGAACATGTCCTGCTCACCATGCATAACGCCAAGCAGGCGCTGGACATGGGTTTTACGGCGGCAGTCGGCGCCGCCTCGGCAAAGCCGCGGCTCGACATCGTGATTCGCAACGAGATCAACAAGGGCAAGATCCCTGGCCCCCGCCTGCTTGCGGGATCACCGGAGCTAACGGTCACCGGCGGGCTCGCCGACGACAACCAGCTCGACGCCAAACATCCGTCGGTTTCAATCATCTGCGACGGTGCCGACGAGTTCCGCCGCGTCGTGCGAACGATGATCCGGGAAGGCGTGGATCTCATCAAGTTCAACAACTCGGGCGACAGTTTCTGCTATCCGCGCATGGCCGCCTATGACAACCCGATGACCGAGGACGAAGTCGCGGCGATCTGCAACACGGCCAACAACATCGGCAAGCGCCTAGCGGCGCACGCGCATGCCGACAGCTCCGTCCGGCAGTGCATGAAGTACGACGTGGAATTCATCTTCCACGCCAGCTTTGCGACTGATGAAACGATCGAGCAGCTGGAACGCGTCAAGCACAAGCATTACGTCTCTCCGGCGATCGCGGCCCGTTACAATACCACGTATGAAGCCAAGGACTGGGGCATCACCACCGATGTTGCCGAGATGATCGGCAACAAGCGAGAGCTTGAAAAAGGCATTGAGGTGATGACCAAGATGCACAAGGCGGGCATCAAGGTGCTGCCCTTTGGCGACTATGGTTTTGCCTGGCTGCCGCAGGGTACCGAGGCCCGCGATCTTGAGCACTTCGTCAACCTGTTCGGCTTCTCGCCATGGGAGTCGCTGCGCGCCGCCACCGCTTACGGCGGGGAGGCCTGGGTTGGGAAATCCGGTGAAAAGATGGGGCGTGTGGCGCCAGGCTATCTCGCGGATATTCTGCTGGTGGACGGCAATCCGCTGCTCGATCTCAGTCTGTTACAGGACAGGAACGCGCTGCTTGCTATCATGAAAGATGGCCAGTTCCACAAGCCATTCCAGGGCCGGGTCGCCGCGGGGCAGTCGCTGGCAGCGGAATAACGCCTTAAGACAGCGTCCAGTCCGCAACCATGCGAGCTGGACGCCGACAACAAAAACAAGAGGAAACGAAAAAATGCGGCGCAGGCATGTTCTGCTTGGATTAGGCGCGGCAGCGGCCATACCAGTGGTTGCGCACCAGGCAGCCGCGTCCGAGGCGGTCATTGGATTGTCCAACGGCTATTTCGGCACCGAGTGGCGAAACCAGATGGTGGCCGCGGCCCAACAGCAGTTCGAGGGCTACAAAGACAAGGGAATGGCATCCACTCTCGTGGTCCAGCAGGCCGGCGCGGACGTCAATCAGCAGATCCAGGACATCCGCAACATGATCCGTCAGGGTGTTGCGGTCATTACGATGAATGCCAACTCCGCAACTGCCCTGAACGGGGTCATCAACGAAGCCAAGCGGGCGAATATTCCAGTCGTGTCGTTCGACCAGAAGGTCACCAATCCCTATGCTCTCAACATTACCGTAGACCATTACACCTGGGGCCAGCGTTATGCGCAGTGGATTGCGGACACGCTGAAGGGACATGGCAAGGTCGTCGTGCTCGACGGGATTCCGGGTCATCCCGCGGCCGAGGCACGGCGCAAGGCGGCATTGGACACATTCCACAAATATCCGGGGATCGACATCATCTGGTCCGGCTATGGCGAATGGGACCACGCCAAGGCGCAGAGCGTGATGGCGACCGTCATCGCCGCGCAGCCCCAGATCGATGGCGCCTTCGTCGAGGATTCCATGGGGCTTGGCGTGCTGCGCGCTTTTCAGAACGCTCATCGCCCCATACCGGTGATGACGGGAGAGGCGCAAAAGGCTTTCCTGCTTGCCTGGAAAAAGGAATTGCAAAACGGCACCGACATGCACGCCTTCGCGCAGCCGAACCCACCTGATGTCAGCCGCAACGCGATCGGCATCGCGGTCCGCCTGGCGGATGGACGCAAGCTGAAGCCGATACCAGAGAACACGATCTACTATCCGATCCACTTGCAGGTGACGAAAGACAATCTTGATCAGACGCTGGCGCTGATGCAGGACAAACCCGACAGCTACTTCCTGGCGGAA
>JAOAPP010000222.1 GCA_025462985.1 Bryobacterales bacterium
TCAGGCAGCCGATAGTGCGTCGTATTGGTGCTGAATGACGGAATGGAGAGAGTTTGAATGCTCTTAGGAATCAGATCCCCTTTGCCGCCGACATGGTATCCGCAGGAGAGTGTGAGCAAGGGCAGCAGTGATAGCAGGAGATAGCGTCGAGTCACTTGCGGACGGCCTTGATCTCCATTACGATCTCGGTGGCCGCATCGGCAACCATGCGCAGATTATCGCCGACGAGCCAGATCCAGACAGCTTTGGCATTATTGCGGTCCACACGGATGTCGCCCGCGATCAGTCCGCTCTGGCTCGCGACTTCCGCGTTGTTGGGTGGCTCGTCCAGTTCGCCACGGATTTCTATTTCTGCCGAGGCAAGCGCTTGAGCCACTTCCTCGGCGCTGACGTTGCCCTGGAACTGGATCCAGAGTGAGATGCCATAGCCGTGAAATACCGGTGCCTGGACGAGGCGCACCGACGGCATAGGCACCACCTTGTCGCGAACCTGCCGGCTCAGGATGGTGGCAACATGACGTTCGATCCGATGTTCTATTGCGGACAGCTTGAGCGGAGCTTCTGCGCCGTAGTGCGGCAAAAGATTGAAGCTCAACTGAGTATCGAAGACATCTTTGTCTAGCGGCTTGAACGAAAGCAGGCCCGCTGTCTGCTGATTGAGTTCGGAAAGGCCGGCTTGTCCCCGCTCGCTGGCAGGTTCAAACACGTGGGCAACGGTTTCGTGAACCCCTGCGTGTTGTGCCACCCTGGTGAGGACATAGGCGATCGCACTCGCGGCCGGGTGGGCTACGACCTGTAACCAGCTTGCGCTGACGTCAGGCTCTTCAAGAAGCGGGCACACGATGCGGGCTTCAGGCTGCAGTTCCAGATGGCCATTACAGTCGATGAGAAGAGGATGACCGCCAGCAGCCTTTGCGAGCTCATACGCTTTGCGTGCACCTTCTTCCTTGCCGGCCAGTAGAACGGCCTGATCGCGTGCAATGGTTTCGGCGTTCAGCGGTTCCAGGTAGACGGCCTCGCCTTCCTGTTCCCCGAAGTTGCCCTCACCCGAGGCAGAGTAGCTGGTGATGGCCGATCCTGCGAGACGGTTGTCCAGAACGTCCTGGAGTTCTCGTCCGAGCAGCGTCTCGCCGCCAACGAGCGCCAGTCGTACTGGCGTGAATTTCATTTCTGGCTTAGCCAATTTGATGCTCCGGTAAGTGTGCTGCGGGTCGCGAGCGCTTCCGCCTTCGAATCAACCCGCCTATGCGAATTAAGATGCCGCTCAGCGCGTAAGTGGTTGCAAGGATCAGCAGCACGGGCCTGGACCATAGCCAGATAAGCAGTGCCGCGCCGCCGACGATAAGGACAAAGAGCGGCGATCTGGGTTTGGAGACGCTGATCTGTTTGAAGCTGGGGTAGCGCCAGGTGCTGACCATGAGCAGCGCAACAATCACCACCCCTACGAGCCAGACGACGGACCAGAACATGGAGAGAACCGGCGCGGAAGCCATATAGACCACCGCTGCAATGAATCCCGCGGCGGCAGGAATGGGCATTCCCACGAAGTACTTCCGATCGGGTCTGCCGGGATTTTTCGGCATCGGATTGGTTTGGACGTTGAAACGGGCGAGCCGAACGGCTCCGCAAAGCAGGTAGAAAAACGCGACGAGATAACCGGCCCGCGTCAGGTGGGTATAAAGTTCGCCACCCGCGATTTTCGCGACGAACAACACGCCCCAGACATAAAGAAGCACGGCCGGCGCAATACCAAAGGTGATGCAGTCGGCGAGCGAATCAAGCTCGCGGCCGAAATCGCTGGTTGTATTCGTCATCCGGGCGATGCGCCCGTCCAGACCGTCGAAAAAAACAGCAAAGCCCAGGGCCTTCGCCGCTACGACGAAGTGGGAATTGTACCCGAGATCGCCGGCGCCGGCCTGCATCGCGCCTTCGAGCGACTGCGCGATTGCCACGAATCCGAGAAAGATGTTGCCACTGGTGAAGAGCGTCGGCAGCGCATAAGCGGCGCGACGCGGACGCTTCTTGAGAGGCTGCGGACTTGCGAGGTCGTGTGGATTCAGATTGCCTCCGGACCCGAGACTCGATTGGCCAAGATAGTGGTACCCGCAGCGACTTTATCACCGACCTTAACTGCGGTCTGCCATTCCGGCCCGTATAGAACATCCACACGAGAGCCGAATTTGATGTAGCCGATGCGTTCGCCAGGAGCAAGCAAATCCCCGGGCTTCTTGTAGCAGATGATGCGGCGGGCAATCAGACCGGCGATCTGCCGGCACACCACGCGAGTACCGCGCCCTTCCACCACGAGCGTATTTTGCTCATTGTCGGCTGAGGCGGCTTCATGGCTGGCAACCAGAAACTTGCCTTCGCGATACACAACGTCCTTGATGACGCCCGGAATGGGCGTGCGGTTCACGTGAACATTGAAGATGTTCAGAAAGATGCTGATGCGAGTTTCGTTTGGCCCCGTGGCCCGAATTTCAACGACTTTCCCGTCCGCCGGGGCCACCATCACCTCGCCGGAAGGCGGGATGCGCTCGGGATCCCTGAAGAAGTACAGGCAGAAAGCGGCTAGGATGTAGAGCGGCGTCGCCACCCAAGGGTTGACGAAGATGGAAAGAAGGATCGCGACCACAATGAAGCCGGTCGCGTAGTTAATACCGTCAGAGACGATCCGCAAGCTTACATTTTCTCACGTACTACCACCAATGTTGCGGGTGAACGGTGATTTGTTGCTCTTCCCGATGGGCATCGATGTTTTCCGGGCGGCACAGCCAGCAGAGCCACCCCTCCTGCTCCCACTCGCTTTCGGGCTCGAAGCGGGTGGGTTCGCCGCTGCGGAGGAAGCCGGATATTAGGAGCAGGCCGCTCGGGTTGGTGACCCGCTTGAGGTCATACGCGATGTTGTCAAGGATGCGGGCACTGATGTTGGCGAGCGTGATATCGGCCAAGCGCTCGCGTACAGCGTCAGCCGAGCCCACGAAGCCGGAAAGTTGGAAATGACGGTAAGCACCGGCCACCGCATCTT
>JAOAPP010000306.1 GCA_025462985.1 Bryobacterales bacterium
GTCCGACAGGTAAGCCAGTTGCGGGCGCGAGTGTTTCGTTCACGTTTTCGGACGGGCGCGGCTCCCCCCTATTCAACTGTCACGAACGCCAATGGCGTGGCAGTCCTTGAAAATCTTCGATTCGACAATCGGCCTGGTCAATACAGCATTACTGCGTCGGTAGCGGGAGCCGGCTCGGTGGTTTTTTCTGCCTTCTCCATCGGCGGCAAGCTGGTTGCGACGTACGATCTCCAAAAGATGGGTGGAGAAGGGCCCCCGTTTTCGCTTGGAGGACCGACCAGCGTATCCGGCGGTCATTATCAGTTATTCGACGATGGAACGTTCCGCCAAGGTTACGACAGCGATGGTCAGACCTCCTGGAGCAGTCGTCTACCGTTTATCAGGCGAAGCCAGGGCCAGATCGAATTCTACCTCAATGCTTCCACCGCTCCAGCTTCGAGCTTCTATGCTTCTCGCAACTACCTCTTTGCGGTCGGAACACTAACGGGCGATGCGATGACAGTTGCGTATCAGGACACGTTTGATTTCGAGGGCGAGGATTACAGCCTGGCTAAGTAGCGAATCTCGTCCAGACCTTCACGGATCCAGCTTTATCTAGATGGCATTTCCACTCGCGGCAAATGCCAGTCTTTCATTAGCATTGGCACCGGGGTAGCCATAATATTGTCGCGTGAATTCAGAGCCCTCGCTGGACGCGCGCCTCGGCGCGGGACTCGAAGGACGGTATACCATCGAGCGCGAGATAGGCGCCGGCGGTATGGCTACAGTATTCCTGGCCCGCGACGTCAGACATAAGCGGAACGTCGCGCTCAAGGTCCTGAACCCCGAGCTGGGAGCGGTGCTCGGGGCAGAGAGGTTCCTGGCAGAGATCCAGGTGACCGCGAATCTCCAGCATCCGAACCTCCTGCCTCTATTTGACTCGGGAGAAGTCAACGGACTGCTGTTCTACGTCATGCCTTACGTCGAAGGTGAGAGTCTTCGGGCTCGCCTCGATCGCGAAGCTCAGCTTCCAGTTGACGAGGCAGTTCGCATCGCGTCAGCCATTGCAGGTGCACTCGGATACGCCCACCGGCATGGCGTGATCCATCGCGATCTCAAGCCCGAAAATATCCTGATGCATGAAGGCGATCCGCTGATCGCCGATTTCGGAATCGCGCTGGCCGTGAGCAAAGCGGGTGGCGCAAGGATCACGCAGACTGGTCTGAGTCTCGGCACTCCGCTGTACATGAGTCCGGAGCAGGCGACGGGTGATCGGGCGGTCGATGCACGCACGGATATTTATTCGCTCGGTGCAATGACGTACGAGATGCTGGTCGGTGATCCACCTCACGTGGCAAGCACATCGCAGGCGATCATTGCGAAGTTGCTGACGGAGAAGCCCGCAAGCATCCGGACAAGCCGGCCGAGCGTCCCTGCGCACGTTGATGCGGCGGTGGGGTGCGCGCTGGAAAAGCTCGCTGCGGACCGCTTTGCTACTGCAAAAGATTTTGCCGATGCGCTTCAGGGAAAAGTTCCCGTAGCGAGCTCTACTTCCTACGTGCCGTCGGCGACTACGAGCAAGACCGAAAGTGGTGGGCGCGCCCGGGAGATTGCTGCATGGTCACTCGCCGCCGTTCTCGCCGTGCTGTTCGGTTGGCAGGCTCTCAAGCCACACGCTTCGGCAGACGCTCCTGTAATTCGTGTGAACTTCGACATGCCTGCCGGGACTCATGTCGTTGACGCATTGATTGGTTCTACTATCAGTGTGTCACCGAAAGGCGATGCCATAGTTTTTTCTTCGGCTGGCCTCGCAGGGTACCACCTGTATTACCGCAGGGTGAATGAAATAGCGGCCCGACCGATCGCCGATGCAGCAGGAAGAAATCTTGCTTTCTCTCCCGATGGTCGGTGGGTCGCGTTCACCGAAGGGAATCTTGTAAGAAGAGTTTCGGTTGAAGGTGGAGAAGTAGTGACGATCGGCGACATCGGCGCCAACGTCCCGTACGGCCTGAGCTGGAGCGCCACCGGCGACATTTACATTGGGTCGTTCAATGGGATACTTGTGATTCCCGCAAGCGGTGGCGTGGCGCGCCCACTGTTTCCCGATAAGTCGGACAATCGTTCCGGACGACGCTGGCCGATGCTGCTGCCGGATGGAAAGGCGATTGCATTCGTTGACGCAAACAATCCCGCCAATCCGCAGCACCTTGCGGTGATGAAGCTGGATGACGGCAGGCTCGAGCGATTTGACCTGCTGGTAGCAACGCCACTCGCGGTGCTCGGCGATCAGTTTGTCTACGTTGCGCCGACCGGTGGACTAATGGCCGTTCGTTTCGACAACTCTGCGCACAAGCCGGTTGGAGAACCGATTCAACTGACTGACGGCGTGCTTGTCGATGCGATAGCTGGAGCCAAGGCATCCGTCTCCGCCTCCGGCACACTCGCGTACCTGAGCGGACGGCCGGAGTTTCAGGCAGTGCTGGTCGGAGGCAACAGCGCTATCCCAACGCCGTTGATCAAGGAGCCCGGTAATTACACGTATCCGCGTTATTCGCCCGATGGAACGAAGGTCGCGATCACCGTCGCCAACTCGGGTGTGTTCGACATCTTCGTTTACAATGTCGCTCGCAACACCTTGACGCGTCTCACTACCGAGAGATCCAACTACCGGCCAGAATGGTCGCCTGACGGACGCTATGTGATTTTCGTTGCCGACAAGGCTAACAAGACGGGCATCTGGCGGCAGCCTGCTGATGGAAGCGGCCCTGCAGAATTGCTCTACACGCCCGAGGTTCAGCCATTGGAGGCACTGATGTCGCCCGATGGTAAATGGCTGCTGTACCGCACGTCTCCGGGCGCAAAATTTTCGCGCGATATTTTCGCCGTGCCGCTCACGGGCGAGAAAATTCCAGTGCCCATTGTTACCGGTCCCAGTGCGGAGAGCTTTCCGCGATTGTCGCCCGACGGCAGATGGCTGGCGTATCAGTCCAATGAAAGCGGGCGATTCGAGATTTACGTTCGTCCGTTCCCCGGCAGCGGCGCTCGCATTCAAGTCAGCGACAACGGAGGAACCGAGCCGTTATGGTCGCGATCAGGCCGCGCACTCTACTACCGTGGTCCGGCTAACGAAGTCATCGAAGTGAGCGTGACGGCTGGCGCCGATTTTTCGATTGGTGCGCGGAAGACTGTATTGACCGGCGATTATCTCACCGACACTTCACATCCCAGTTACGATGTCGCTCCGGACGGACGCTTCCTCATGATGCAGCGCGGCGGCGCGGAATCGCGAACGATCGTGGTTCATAACTGGATCACCGAGCTGAGAGAGAAGACGGCCTCGAGACGCTAGGATGGGCGTCCCGTGCAGCATCACCGGAGTCAGGGCATCCACACCGTGCTGGGGCGAAGATCCTCGATGAGCTACTTCGCCGCTCCGACGCGAGCGGCAAATGCGTTTCCCCAATTCAGGATTACAGTGGCGGGG
>JAOAPP010000357.1 GCA_025462985.1 Bryobacterales bacterium
GGAATAGGACAACAGCACTGCCAGTCCGGAGAAAAGGGCCAGATGCGGAGACGCACTCTTACTCCAGAAGTAAGTGAAGAGAACGACGGGCATGACCTGGCCGAGCACAAGCAGGAACGAGAAAGGAATGATCCGACTTGGCGAAGCGATGCCTTCGGTGGCGTTCTTCAGCAATCCTTGCCAGACTTCTCTGCTATCCATGTACATGCGGCAACTGGCCGCGGGTGTGGCGTCGCAGAGATCGGTCATCAACCCGGCGCGGCGGAAAGCCCTGGGCAAAGTAATCCCGTCGTGCCGCGAATTCTTGATCGCGGCATGACCCCCGGCGAGAAAATACGCCGCGCGGTCAGCAACGAATATCTGCCCGCAACCCGCCCCAAAGGAGGGGTGCACCGAACGCCTCATCCCAAGGATCGGAAGAAAACCGAGGAGCAGGAAATGCATCAGCGGCAGCAGCAACTGTTCGAGTGCGGTGTGAGTCTCCTGCCAGGGAAACCCACTGATCAGGGCTGCGTCGCGCGCCTGCATTTCCGAAACCATCCGAGCCAACCCATCCGGCGAAAGCCGAACGTCGGCATCAATGAAGCAGAGCGTCTGGTTCCGTGCCAGCGAAGCGAGGACCGAACAGGCGAACTGTTTTCCGCACCAGCCCGGAGGCAAGGGTGGCGCTGATTCGAGCCGAACCCGGGCATCCCGCGCGGCCTGTTGCTTCACGATGGCCGCCGTGCGATCAACCGAATGATCGTCGAGGACAATCACTTCGAGATCTACATTCCGGCTTCGAAGCGCCGCTTCAACACAGCGTTCAATGGTGCGCTCTTCGTCCCGTGCGGGAATGAGGATGGAGACCGGAACGCGTTGGGACGGCGAAACAGCACCAGGCCTTTGGTACAGGAACACATTGATCGCGAATAGGACCGCTGGAATTGCAGCCAGGACAAAAGCGCTCCACACCAGAATAGAAAGCAGCAATTTAGATCCTTCCGTGTTCCGGCTCGAACTTTTTCCCGCGCATGCGCGCCTTCAATCCCCGCCAGAGGTCGTACACACCGCCGACTCCGGCTCCGCCCGCAAGCAAAGCTTCGAAAGCCGACTCATCGCGGAGCTGAACTCGGTGCGAGAGCGCATCCAACGTTATCTCCAGGGCGCCTGAGAAGCAGGCGGTCCATTCTTTCGCCGAGCGGTCCCTTCCATCGTCTATAAAGACAGGCTGGCCGAAGCAGGCGAAGGCTTCAGCGTATCGCTCAGTCCAGAACGCATATTCGAGTGCAACCGGTAGCATGGCCACACGCCGCAATCGCTGCGTGAGATGACCGACGCCAGATTGGATGTGGACGGGCCGCTGCCGCACGTCGGTGAAGTGACCCTGCGGAGTTACCCAAAGCGCACCGTCGTCACGACTGAGCGCGGCTTCGCCGATCTCCAGAAAACGAGATGCGCCGGAACGAGTTCCAGGATCGATACCGAAGAAGCCCAAACGCTCGAAGAAGCGGTACTTCGCCAGACCGGCCGCAGCGATGGGAGCGTACTGGCGGCGATCCCTAAAGAACCGCTGGCTGAGGTAAACGGCCATTAACGGATCCCACCACGAAGGGTGATTAAGGCAGATCAGCAGCGGCCAGCCGTCCAGATTGTCCAGCGGGCTCAGCTGCATCAGGTGCATACCGTGAAAGTTACGGCGCAGATAGAAATGGATGTAGCGAGTGAACCAGCCCAGCTGCCGCTTGGCGATGGGAGGAAGCACGGCTTCGGGCTTCATACGGCGGCAGCGCGTACGCGGCTGGGCTCTGCCACTCCGTCCGCGTCCAGCCTGTCGGCAGCAATCCAGCCAGACATCATCACCATCGGCATGCCCGGACCGGGGTGTGCCGCTCCCCCGGCAAGGTAAAGCCCGCGCACCTGCGGATCATGGTTGGCCGGTTTGAAGCCGCCCTGCAGACGCCCATGGCTCGCGATGCCATAGATCGCCCCGTTCAGCACGCCGTAGCGATCGTGAATGTCCTGCGGGGTGAGGTGGCGTTCCATCACGATCGAGTTCTCCAGATCTTTCAACCCAGCGGTCCTCTTGAGTTTGTCGAGGATCAATTTCCGGTACTCTGGATACATTTTTCCCCAATCCTGGCCGGGCCTCAGATACGGAGTGTGAACGAGGACGTAGAGAGCTTCGCCGCCTTCGGGTGCAACAGCAGGGTCCGTGCGCGCCGGAGCACACACGTAACAGGTGGGGTCGGGGGCAGGAACGCCCTTATCATAAATGGCGTGGAACTCTTCCGCAGGATCACGGGAAAAAATAAAGTCGTGGTGAGCGAGATGGTCGTAGCGGCGATTGAGGCCGAGATACATGACGACTCCCGAGCAGGCCGGCTCATAGCTGCGGCGCTTGTCGAAGTCGCGTGCGACGCTTCCGCCGATCAGTTCGCGGTAGGTTCTGACTGAATCGGAATTCGCCACCACGGCTGCCAACGGGAAATATTTGCCCGCCTCCGTTTCGATTCCGCGGACTTCGTTTTCCTCAACGTCAATGCGCTTGATCCGGACTTCCGTATGGAACTGCACCCCAAGCTCGGTCGCGAGCTTCTTCAGCGCTTCCGGAATCGCCCGCGTCCCCCCCATCGGGTACCAGACGCCTTCGCTCTCCTGCATGTGCGCAATGGCGCAAAGAATGGCAGGCGACTTCTCCGGAGAAGAGCCGACATACTGCACCATGTGATCCAGCATTTGAGCGACACGCTTATCTTTGATCTCGCGGCGAATGGCTCCTGCCACCGTTTGTCCGAGCTTCATACGGCTCACGTCGCGCAGCAGTGTGAGCTTCAGCGCCGAGCCCGTCTCGAACGTGTCACGGATTGAGCCGACGGATTTCCAGAAGAAGAAACGATCCGAGATGCC
>JAOAPP010000369.1 GCA_025462985.1 Bryobacterales bacterium
GGCTTCGATTGCCCGTTAACTGAGGCTGTCTCCCGACACACCACTGTTCCGGTGATTGCGTCCGGCGGGGCTGGAGTTCCGGCCGATTTTGTCCGAGTGCTTACAGAAGGGTGTGCGGATGCGGCGCTCGCGGCGTCTGTTTTTCATTACGGTAAATACACTGTGAGTGATTTAAAAGCCGCGCTGGCTGAAGCGAACATCCCGGTGAGGCCAGTCGCATGATTATTCCATGCATCGACCTGATGGACGGCAAAGTGGTCCAGCTGCGTCAGGGCCGTGAGAAGGCGCTCGAGGGAAAACCTCCCGCCGAGACAATCGAGATGTTCGCGGGGTTTCCGGAGATCCAGGTGATTGATCTGGACGCGGCGATGGGCAGAGGATCAAACGGCGTCATCGTCAAAGATCTGGCCTCGCGAGCTCAGTTGCGGGTCGGCGGTGGTGTCCGCTCTGTTGACCGCGCGCTGGAGCTGCTGGAGCAGGGTGCGTACCGGGTGATCGTCGGCACCGCGGCTTTTTCGGACGAAGGTCCGGATATCGCCTTCCTGTCGCAGTTGAAGGAGGCTGTCGGTGCGAGTCGTCTCACTTTGGCGCTGGACAGCAGGGCAGGGCATATCGTTGTCGAAGGGTGGCGGCAGGCGACACGCTGGAGTGCGGCGGACATGATTGCCGAGCTTGAGCCCTACTGCGGCGGATTCCTTTGTACCTATGTGGACAAAGAAGGCTTGATGCAAGGCACCGATTTGTCCTGGTTTCAAAGTCTTCGTGCGCGCACCGGGCACGAACTGATCGCGGCGGGCGGCATCACCACCATGGACGATATCAAGGCGCTAACGGCCATGGGAATTCATTGTGCTATTGGAATGTCGATCTACACTGGCCACCTGGCGCTCGACGAGCTGCGTGCCTTCAACGCAGTAACCCGCTGAGTTTCCGAAACCCGGTGCGCCGGATACCGTATTTCCGGCAAGTTCCGGCGAACTTCTTCCTTGCTGCGGCATCCTATCTACAAAGCTTAAAAAGGAGCATTAATTGATGAGAAAGCACCTGATGCGGGTCGCTATGCCGATGACGGTGGTCAGTGCCGGCGCCTTGTTGTGCGCGGTTGCTGCAAAGCCCGATTACTCGGATGTCAAGAACGTCGTGACGGGCAACCAGGCATTTCACAGTTTCAAAGAAGAGCAGCCCGGGCTTTTCCGAAAGATCACAGTTGCGGATCTGCCCAAGCCCTATGCAACCCAAGGAGTTTCGAACTCTCCGACCGTGGTGCCTCGTCCGGCAGATGCCTGGCCCAAAGCGCCGCAGGGCTTCAAAGTAGAGCTCTATGCCGAAAACTTGTCCGAGCCGCGGGAGCTCCGAACGGCTCCGAACGGGGACTTGTTCGTTGCTGACAGCACGAAGGGACAGATCGAGGTCTTCCGTGGGATTACCGGGGACGGAAAGCCGCAGCAGCACTCTGTCTTCACCAGTCATCTGAGGGATAACTTCGGAATTGCATTCTACCCCCTGGGTAAGAACCCGAAGTGGATGTATGTTGCCAACACAAACTCCGTGGTGCGGTTCCCTTACAAGAACGGCGATTTGGAGGCCAGCGGCGAACCGGAAACGATCATCGCGGAACTGCCGGCCGGTGGCGGCCACTGGACGCGCGATCTGGCATTTTCGCCGGATGGCTCCAAGCTGTACGTCTCAGTTGGCTCGGCTTCCAATGTGGATGACCCCGATACCCATCCCAAAGAGAAGAACCGGGCCGATATTCTTGAATTCACGCCCGACGGGAAGTTCGTCCAGATTTACGCTTCGGGCATCCGCAACCCGGTCGGGATTGCAATCAATCCGACAACAGGACAGCTCTGGTGCTCTACGAATGAACGGGACATGCTCGGCGACAACCTTGTTCCGGACTACATTACGTCCGTTAAAGAGGGCGGCTTTTACGGGTGGCCCTGGTACTACATGGGCGATCATCAGGATCCGAGGCTCGAAGGAAAACACCCAGAGCTGAAGGGCAAAGTGCTGGTTCCGGATGTGCTGCTCCAGCCGCATAATGCCTCGTTGCAGCTAATATTCTACGAGGGCAAACAGTTCCCGAAGCAATATCTGGGTGACATCTTCGCTGCCGAACACGGTTCCTGGAATAAGGCGGCCCGCGCAGGCTATGAGGTGGTTCGCGTTCCGCTGCGGGACGGCAAGTCCGAAGGCGTGCATGAGGACTTCATCACCGGTTTTGTGACGGCGGGCGGTGAGGTCTGGGGGAGGCCGGTGGGCATCGCGGTGGCTTCGGACGGCTCGCTGATGATTTCGGATGACGGTTCGAACTCGATTTGGCGGGTGACCTACACGGGCAAGTGACGGAATGGCGGGCGGGCCAATGTCAGTATCTGGCATAGCTTGGAGCGAACCGGCCAGCATCCGAATCGGGGAACGCGATCGGATCGCTTCATTTCTCGCTGCGGCACTGTTGGGAAATGCTGGCCTTTAGCGTCCCAATGGCAGACGAAGGCCAATTTACAGCGCGCCTGGTGCCGAGGCGTCATGAGGAGCACGCCGGGATGAGCATTTGTCTGGCGCTATTCATGATCGGGGCGGGCGCTGCCACCCAACTCTCCTCGAGCGGTTCGGCATTCGGGGCGTCGCCTCAAGTGGTCCCTCTGCTCTCTGAATCGCAATTCAATACCGCGCGGGAGGTTGCGACCGGGCCGCCCGCCAGAGGCTTGGACTCAATCCGCCTGGGAACCTGGAACATTGACCGAGGTGGCGACCTCCCGACCGTCGAAGCGGAACTGACGCGGTATCCAGCTGACCTGCTGCTGCTGCAGGAGGTGGACTGGAACACCGCCCGAAGTGGAGGCCGGGACGAGACCAGCGAACTGGCTCGATGGCTGCACTTAAATGCTTCCTACGCTATTGAATTTGAGGAACTGAGTCAGGAGCGGGACGGGAGACAGGCCTTCATCGGCCAGGCGACGCTGACGCGTTTACCTGTGCGGCGCTCACGCGTACTGCGGTTTGAACATCAATCGGGATTTTGGCGGCCGCATAGCTGGCTGCCTTCTTCGATTCCTTTGATGCAGCGGCGGTTCGGAAGCCGTGTCGCCCTCGTTTCAGAGCTCGATTTTGGTGGGCGTCTGCTGGTGGTGTACAACGTCCACCTGGAAAGCCGGAGCTATGGAAGGATCCAGGCTTTGCAGATCGATGAGATCCTGTCTGATCTGCGTCGGTATCCGACTGGGACCGCCGCTATCTTGGGCGGGGATCTGAATACCAAATATCTACCTTCGATTTTCGTCAGGAAACTGGAGCGGGCTGGATTCTATAGCGCCACCGGCCGACACATCGAGCGTACGCACAAGATAGCCATG
>JAOAPP010000407.1 GCA_025462985.1 Bryobacterales bacterium
GTGCGCCCTCGCCTTGTCATGGCGATTTAGGGTACTCGCAATTGCTCTCACGATGAACACATACAGTCACTACATAGTGGATGAAACGAGGCAGCAAGTTCCAGCCAGATGGACAGCATCCTTTTCGGGAAGGAGGGTGAACCTCGTTCGATGATGAGCTTGAAGGGTCCCAGGCTACCCATTGGCTACCAACAGCATTGCCCAGAATGGGCAGTAGCACTAGGCTATTGATTTATTTGGTGAGCGCGGTAGGAATCGAACCTACAACCTAGTGATTAAGAGTCACTTGCTCTGCCAATTGAGCTACGCGCCCGATTTCGGGTCTGGGGAAGTGGCACCGAAAAGTGCCGCCTCAACAACTATAACATTCAATTCACTGGCCGCTCAACTCTGGGATTCTCGGTACTGGCTAAGGCAGTCGCAAGGCATGTCGGTCCTGTAGGATAGCAGTTGTGCGCTACGTCATTTCTGGAGCAGCCGGGTTCATCGGTTCTCATATTTGCGACCGCTTGGTAGATGAAGGCCATGAGATCGTCGCTCTGGACAACCTGATCACAGGACACCGAGACAATATCGCTCACCTTACGGGTAAAAGTGGGTTTGAATTCGTAGAGCAGGACATTTGCAAGCCATTTTCCGTCACCGGCAAGGTCGATCGGGTCTTTCATCTCGCCTCTCTCGCGAGCCCGGTCGATTACCTGAACCATCCTATTGAGACGCTGGAGTCCGGCTCCACCGGGACGAGAAACATGCTCGAACTCGCCCGGGCGCACGACGCTGCTTTTTTGCTGACCTCTACTTCCGAGTGCTATGGCGATCCGCTGGAGCATCCGCAGCGCGAAACCTACTGGGGCAATGTCAACCCGGTGGGCCTGCGATCCTGCTACGACGAGAGCAAGAGATACGCGGAAGCGATGACCATGGCATCTCACCGCGTTTACGGGATACGCACGAACATCGCTCGCATCTTCAATACCTATGGTCCGCGTATGGCACTGAATGATGGCCGCGTGGTACCCGCCTTTATCGATCAGGCGCTGCGCGGCCAGAATCTTACCGTGTTCGGGCAAGGTTCGCAGACACGCAGCTTCTGTTTCGTTTCGGACCTGGTCGATGGACTGCTGCGTCTCAGCGAATCTCCGGAACGCTATCCTGTGAACCTGGGCAATCCTGTCGAGATGACGATTCTGGAGTTTGCCGAACGGATTCGTACCCGTTTCGGCAATGCCGTCGGCATCGAGTACCGTCCGCTCCCTTCGGACGACCCGAAGATACGGCAACCGGATATCAGCAAAGCGAAGACGATCCTTGGCTGGGAACCTGTGGTTCCCCTCGATGAAGGGTTGACCGTCACGATTGACTACTTTAAAAACAAGATCTCTGCTGAGCCCGCCGGGGCTTCGCTATGTTCATCCGACAGAAAACCAGCCGAGCGGATCGGCGTCCTCTAAACGTGGCAGTGGCGTAGACCGCGCTTTGCCAGGTACTGCTGGTGGTATTGTTCCGCCCGCGTAAAAGTGGTTGCCGGTTCGATGGCCGTAGCGCTCGGACGCCTGAACTTCCCCTCCGCTTCCAGGCGCGTTTTTGACGCCCGAGCAATCTGCTCCTGCTCGGGCGTAGGGAAAAAGATAACGCTGCGGTACTGTGTGCCGACGTCCGGTCCCTGGCGGTTCAGTTGTGTCGGGTCGTGCGCATTCCAGAAGACATCGACCAATCGATCGTAAGTGACCTTGGCCGGGTCATACTCCACTTCCACGACTTCGGCGTGACCGGTGAGATCCGTACACACCTCGTTGTAAGTGGGATCCTCAGTGTGACCGCCTTCATAACCCACCGCCGCATCCGTGACGCCGTCGATCTCGCGGAAGATTTCTTCCACTCCCCAAAAGCAGCCGGCGCCAAACGTAGCTTTTTCGATCATGCTCCTATTCTCGCGCGGAAATTCTTCTCGAGCCTACGTCACCAGGTTTCGGCCGTTACGCTTCGACAGCGCTCTTCATATAAGCGAGGCACTTCTTCACCTCCGCTACCGGAGTGCCTTCGCCCTTGTACTCATATTCGACGAGCGCCGGAATCGAATACTTCTTCTCTTTGAGGAGGGCCAGCACAGGCTTGATCGGAGTGTCGCCTTGCCCAAACGGCGCATTCGGTCCGTCGTTATTTTTGCGGTCCTTGATGTGAAGGTGTGTAATCCGATCGTGGTGGTCGTTGATGTACTCGACCGGATTGAAGCCTCCTGCGGAAAAATGGCCGATGTCCAAATTCACTCTGAACCAGTTGGATGTGTCGAGAGCCTTCTGAAACGTCGCCGGCGTTGAGAACTCGTCCGGGTGCTTAGTATCGCTGTGTCCGTGGAGCGCAACATAGACCTTGTGCTTCTCGGCCAGCGGTTTCAAGCGAGGCAACATGCTGACTTGGGTGGAAGACGCGATGGTCTGGACCTTCAGTGCCTTCGCCTGCTCAAAGCATTTGTCCAGTTCCTCGTCCGTGAAATCTTTGGAGAAGTTCAAGGTGTAAGCGAATACATCGATGCCCGCGTCGTCGAATCGTTTTCTCACCTCCTTGAAGTAGCCCGCCGGCGTGGTCAAACGCCATTGCCGCAGATC
This sequence comes from Bryobacterales bacterium, assembly GCA_025462985.1. GTDB lineage: Bacteria > Acidobacteriota > Terriglobia > Bryobacterales > Bryobacteraceae > Bog-105. The sequence continues at coordinate 2,607 of JAOAPP010000407.1, forward strand.
CTCGCGATATTTCTTCGCCTCGGGGCCCTGCATCGCCGCATGATACTTCGCGGAGATTTGTTGCATCGTGGGCACTTTGCCGTCCGGCCCCGGCGTGGTGGCTTCATGCATCAGGCGCGAGAACATCACATTTTCGGGCTCCACCTGCGGGGAGAAAAGCTCTATGATTCCGGCCTGACATTCTTTCAGCGCGCCGATAACGGGCCCGATCGCATCCCCATTTGCCCGCGGCATTTCCCGAAAGCTGTAGGTGCAGACACCGAGCCGAACACCATCGACGGTGGAATTGATCTTGGCCCAGGCGGCGTAGGCGGGAGCGCTCGCCAGGAGGACCTTGGCCAGATCACGTCTCGAATAGGTCATATTGTTTCTCCCGCATCCAGCATATATGCACGCGGCTCAGTGATCGTTCGCGACTTCGTCAATGCGATCCGGAGGTTCGCGCTCTAGCTCACAGCGGCGGCCATCCCATAGTGCTTCGGCATTTCTCCAGGCCAGGCGTCCGGCAATTCGTCCCACAGCTCTGC
>JAOAPP010000426.1 GCA_025462985.1 Bryobacterales bacterium
CGGCGGATGGCTGCGATGGTAAGCAGAATACCCTTTACGCTATCGACCTCCTGAGCCGCGACAAACATGTAGCGTCGTTTGTTGCTCCTCGCGGCGGTTTTTCAGGCACCGGTGGGACTTCCATCGCTTCGGACGGGACCATCTTTGTACAAGTCGCTTCCGCACCGGATGACAAGCCTGGTCATACTCACCAGACTTTGCTCGCGCTGACGCCGAAGGATCTGAAAATCAAGAGCTATTTCACTCCGCGGGGCAAGGAGCTTGGGGCGAAGAACCTCTTATCGCCGGGCATTACGCCCATCGTCTTTCCCTGGCACGGCAAGAACCTGGTTCTGGCGGGCTTTGCCGATGGACGGCTCTATCTGCTGAATGCGGACACGCTTGGCGGTCCGGACCACCGAACTACGCTCTTTGAAACGGAGCCCATCGCGGCGCGCGGCAAAAAGTACGATGGCAGCGGCTTCCGCGGAACGTTTTCCAGCTGGCCCGACGTCGACGGCGACAAACGCTGGTTTTATGCGCCGGTGGTCGGGCCTGTGGATGGCGCTATCTTGGCCTTTCGCCTGGAGAACAACAAGGGACAGCCCGAACTGGAGCAAGTCTGGACCTCTCGCAGCATGATTTCTCCCGCTCCAGCCGTGGTTGCGAACGGCATGATCTTCGCTCTTTCGAGCGGCAACTCCCCTCGCTTGGCCAAGAAGAATGGCCGGCCATATACGACGGCGGAGAAGGCAGCCATGGCGAAGCCGGCCGTCCTTTATGCGTTCGACGCCATCACGGGTCGCGAACTTTACTCCAGCGGCGATGTCCTCGGGATCCCAGCTTCATCGAGTGGACTGGCTGTCGCCAATGCGCGCGTTTACTTCCCGGGCCTGGATGGTCGCATGTACTGTTTCGGCTTGCCCCAAACGCAGCCGCAGCTTGCCGAACAGCAATAATGGGCCTATTCACAACAACTGCATGAGAACACTACTCTGTCTCGCTCTGGCCGCCATTTGCGTTTTCGGCCAATGCGCCGATTGGCTGACCGATGGCGGAGGTCCTCAGCGTACCGGCTGGCAGCAGGATGAACACATCCTGACCACCGCGAACGTCAAGGACCTCAAAATCCTCTGGAAGCTTAAGCTGGACAGTCCGCCTCGGGAAATGCACTCGCTCTTTCCGCCGCTCATCGTCGGCAGTATCCAGACAGCGAGCGGCCCAAAACAGATCGCCATCGAAGCAGGTATCTCTGACAATCTGTTCGCCATTGACGTAGACGCAGGCAAGATCCTCTGGCAGAAGCATTTCGATTATCCGCCGGTCAAGGAAGGGCGAGGCCTTGAAGCCGGAGATCCGCTGTGCCCCGGAGGGCTGACCGCCACGCCGATCATCTCGCCGCCTGACGCCTCCGGCAAGAGAACCATCTACGCATTGGCCGGAGATGGCCAGTTGCATTCGCTCAATGTGGCGGATGGCGAAGACGTCATGCCTCCGTTTAAGTTCGGCTTCGGCAATGCCAAGGCTTACGCACTCAATATGTGGAAGGGCGTCCTATTCACGACTACGTCGCAAGGATGCAACGGAAGTCCAAACCAGATTTGGGCCGTCAATATCAACGACCCAAACAAGAAGGTGATGACGTTCAGTCCGCGAAGCGGAGGGCTGTGGGGCAGGGAAGGCGCCGCCATCGACTCATCCGGAACTGTCTGGGCTCCCACCGGGGACGGCATTTACGACCCCGAAAACCGCACTTTCGGCAATGGTCTTATCGGCGTTAGAGCAGACGGCAATCAGCTGCAGCTTCAGGATTGGTTTGAGCCGCGAAATTGGTCATGGCTGGAAAAGCGCGACCTGGACATGCAGGTGACTCCGGCCATCTTCCCGTATAAAGGAAAAGAACTCCTGGTCACGGGAAGTAAAGCCTGCCGCGTCTATCTGCTCGATACCAAGGAAGCGGGAGGCGAAGATCATCAAACACCGCTCGCCGAGACGCCGCTGCTCTGTAATGAGGAAGTGAATTTTGCCTCAGCGGGGATCTGGGGCTCGATGGCGACCTGGCAGGATGCAAGCGATACACGCTGGATCCTTAGTCCGTTTTGGGGGCCCGTTCGTCGCGATTTCAGAGTTCCCGTTTCCTACGGTCCCGTGAGTCATGGCGCTGTGGTCGCGTTTAAGCTGGAACAGAAAAACGGCGCCTACGAACTCAATCCAGCCTGGATGTCTCGAGATATGAACCGCGCCGAGCCGCCCGTCGTTGCCAATGGAATTGTCTTTGCCTATGGCAACGGTGAAAACACCGAGCAAGCCTATCCGCAGCGTGGACTTTACGATTACAGCCCGGAGCGCATCAAGAACTCTTCCCGCGCGGTGCTCTACGCCCTCGACGCCCAAACCGGTCAGGAACTCTATTCCAGTGGCGACCAGATCACGTCTTTCAACCACTTCAGCGGGCTGTCTGTGGCAAATGGCCGCGTTTATATCACAACCTACGACAGCACACTTTACAGCTTCGGCCTGCCTAGCCAACCAACAGCCGGGAAGTGACGCCTTCGTGCGCGAGCAGCCAACGCTTGCGCTCGATTCCGCCGCCGTAGCCGGTCAACTTACCACTGCTGCCGATGACTCGATGGCACGGGACAATGATGCCGATCGGATTTGCGCCATTTGCGAGTCCCACAGCTCGGCATGCCTCGGGATTCCCGATTCGATGAGCCAGTTCGCCATAGCTGATCGTCGAGCCCGCGGGTATTCTGCGCAGCTCCTTCCAAACCTGCTGTTGGAATGCCGTTCCGTTTGCGGCGACCTCCACCTGATCAATGGCCGTCAGGTTCCCGTCAAAGTACGCTTCCAACGGACCCTTCAGCTGATCAGGAGCAACGGCCGGGAACAGTTCTACCCCGGCGTATTGACGCTGTAGATGGTCTCGGAGTCTATCTTCGTGGTCGCCGAACTCGAGCGCCCGGACCGTTAGTCCGTCCCAAACCAGGAACAG
>JAOAPP010000427.1 GCA_025462985.1 Bryobacterales bacterium
GGAACCTGGGGAAAGCACCGCGCGGCGGCCCAAGAAGCGGACCCTTTATCGTATGCCCTCTACAGAGTTGCTGAACGTAGTTGCTACGGTCAACGGTTATGAAAGCGCGGTGTTGAAGGAAGTCGCGAGCCGGATCAAATCTAAGCTGGAGGAATTCAACGTTCGTGGATCTGTGGTGCAGATCAATCCGGGTCCGGTTGTCACTACCTTCGAATACAAGCCCGAAGCGGGCGTGAAATATAGCCGTATCACAACGTTAACGGAAGATCTTTGCCTGGGATTGCAGGCCGAGTCGGTGCTGATCGAGCGACTTCCAGGGAAGCCGACGGTCGGAATTGAAGTTCCAAATACCAAGCGCGAAGTAATCGGCTTACGCGCGATTCTTGAATCCGGTGAGTTCCGGGAAGCCTCGTCAACCATGACGATCGCACTCGGTAAGGACATCAATGGGCGAATCAAAGTCGCACCGTTGGAAACAATGCCTCACCTTTTGATAGCCGGATCGACAGGCTCCGGCAAGAGCGTCATGTTGAATGCCATGATCATGTCGTTTCTTTACAAGGCCACACCTGACGAGGTGCGAATGATCATGGTGGATCCCAAACGCGTCGAGCTTGGAATCTACGAGGGCATTCCTCATCTGTTGACTCCCGTGATCACGGAACCAAAGAAGGCGACCAATGCTCTTCGCAATGCGGTGCTGGAGATGGAGCGGAGACTGAAGTTGCTCGCCGCGGCCGGAGTCCGGAATATCGATCAGTACAACCGGAAAATGGTCCAGCTCCGGCAGGAGCCTCGGACCTTGTTCGAGGAGCCGGTTGAAGAAGATGAGAGCCTCAAGGCCCTTCCGTACATTCTCATCCTCATCGACGAGTTAGCGGATCTTATGATGCTTGAACGCGCTAACGTGGAAGAGTGCATCACGCGTCTGGCCCAGATGGCTAGGGCGGTGGGTATGCATCTGGTTTTGGCGACACAGCGTCCGAGTGTCGATGTCATTACCGGTTTGATCAAGGCGAACTTCCCTTCCCGTATCAGCTTCCGGGTGGCGACCAGGGTGGACTCACGAACGGTTCTGGACAATATGGGCGCGGAGCATTTACTTGGGAAGGGCGACATGCTCTATCTGCCCCCAGGTTCATCACGCTTGACGCGAGTCCATGGCGCGTATGTGAGCGAGGTAGAAACAAATCGCGTCGTTGATTTCTGGAAGGAACAAGCAACTCCGGAATACGATCAGACTTTCCTTCTTGCGCCACCTTCGGAGGAGAACGCGGAGGAAGAAGAGTCGTTCGACGGCGAACAGGATCCGATGTATCAAGACGCTGTACGCGTTGTGGTGGAGATGGGCAAAGCTTCCACCTCCACGCTGCAGCGGCGGTTACGCCTTGGTTATGGGCGGGCAGCAAGGATCCTAGATATGATGCAGCGCGAGGGCATTATTGGGCCGCCAGATGGCAGCAAGCCTCGCGACGTTTTAAAAAGACCCGACTGGCTGAGAGAAGTTGAAGAGCAGTACCGCTAGAGCCAGGCTGCATGACCGGCCTTCGACATCGGGCTGAGGAATACTTCGAATTCAAAGCACTGGGCACGACATGGCGCACCGAAGTTCTAGCCGGTGTGACCACGTTCATGACGATGGCCTACATCATCTTCGTGAACCCATCGATCCTTCACGATGCCGGCGTTCCCGCTGGCGCAGCCGCCGTGGCCACGTGTCTCGCGGCCGGATTTGGTTCTCTGATGATGGGAGCGTTCGCGCGTTATCCCATTGCTCTCGCGCCAGGAATGGGGTTGAACGCATACTTCACTTACTCGGTGGTAAACGGCATGGGAGTGCACTGGGAGACAGCTCTCGGGGCGGTATTTCTTTCCGGCATTTCGTTTCTTGTGCTGACCGCGGTTGGAGTTCGGCAATTGATCGTCGAGGCGATACCGCAACAACTCTGTTCCGCGGTCGCCTGCGGAGTTGGCTTATTCATAGCACTGATTGGATTGCGCAATTCTGGTGTCGTCGTTCCCAACCCATCCACAATGGTGAGCATCGGGAATCTCCGTGAGCCCTCCACGCTTCTCGCGCTGGGCGGCCTGCTTCTCATTACGTGCCTCACTGCCTGGCGCATCAAGGCATCGATCCTCATCGGAGTCGTGGCTACGACCCTTTGCGGATTTGCTGCCGGACTTGTGCACTGGCAGCGGCAAATGCGGATGATTTCTGACATAAAATACACAGCATTTCACCTCGACATTTCGGGGGCGGTCAGACTCGGGGTTCTCGAGATTGTTTTCGTTTTTCTATTCGTGGATTTGCTTGACAATGTCGGAACCCTCGTCGCCGTGAGTCAAAAGGCCGGACTTACGCAGGCGGGAGGTTACATTCCGAGACTTAACCGCATACTGCTATCAGATGCCTCAGCCACAATCTTCGGATCTCTGGCGGGAACATCAACGGTGGTGAGCTACATCGAAAGCTCAGCAGGAGTGGCGGCGGGCGGCAGAACCGGAGTAACCGCGGTAGTGACAGGCTTATTGTTCCTTTTGGCGCTGGGTGTGGCTCCGCTGGGCGGGGTGATTCCTTCCTTCGCCACTGGTCCAGCACTGATCGCCGTTGGGTGTCTGATGATGCCGGCTGCGACGGAAATCGATTGGATGGACTTCACGATTGCTTTGCCCGCTTTCTTAACGATGGTGACGATCCCTTTGACGTACAGCATCGCCAATGGACTTGCGCTTGGTTTTTCGTCGTACACTTTGATTCGGGTAGCCACGGGCCGATTCCGAGAAGTCAAGTGGTTCATGTATTTGCTGACTGGGTTGTTCCTGCTCCGCTTCTACTATATGGGCAAGAATGGCTAGACGCGAGTGCATCGTCAATCTGACGAGGTTTTAAGTAGCTCGTGGCGGTTGTGATAGATTTTGTTCCCAGAAACCGTGCCAATTGCCGTCATGCCCAGTGGGCAAAATAAATATGTCGACCACAGCCTCGATGTTTCGGTCGCTCTGCGCGATCAGGACCTGAACGCTCGAGTGGACCGTCTCATTCGAGAGACTCTGTCGTCCGATCCAAGGCAGCTGTTTATCCGGGTTCAGGGTGACGGTGGGTACGGTCCCTGGACATTTTGGATTACCTGGGGCAACGGATCAGATCGTAAGACTACACCCGCCGTGGTTCTTTCGGACAGCGAACACAGCCCCGAGGTGGTGGTGTCCCGCATCCGGGCGGACCTCGAATCACTTCATTAGGTCAGGCCTGAGTGCGTGTGCAGGCCGAATCTTACGCGTGGGACACCACGGTGGGCTACTTTCCTGATAAACGACTTCTTGAGCTACCGGTGTCGGCACCAGTTCATTGACGCGATTGCAATACCCCTGTTATTCTTCATGCAATAGAAGTTAGTCGTCACCTCGTTTGTGATCGAGGGGCCAAGCAAGCTCACTTGCGGTTCTCTGGGAGGTTGTATTGTGCTCAACAGTAAGGCGGTTCTAACCGCAATTGCACTTTTTTCTTTTGCATTGCCGATCGAGGGGCAAACTTTTCGCGGCGGGATCACTGGAACGGTGGTCGATCCAAGCGGAGCAGCTATCGCAGACGCTGCCCTCAAGTTAGTTTCAACAGGTACCGGGCTTAGCCGAACGGGGCAGTCGTCGAGTTCAGGGGATTTCTCGTTTCCAGACCTGCCACTCGGAAAATATTCGCTTAGCGTTTCGGCGCAGGGCTTTCAAAGTCTGGAAGTCAAAGACATCGGCGTTGAGGCCGGAAAGACCTTTAATCTTCAGCCAAAACTCTCAGTGTCCACCCAGGCCACCGCGGTGGAAGTCTCGGCCAACGCCGTCAGCATTGAGACAACGTCATCGGCACTGACAAGCGTCATTCCTACCAAAACAATCCTCGATGTTCCCTTGAATGGACGCGATTTCACACAGCTACTCAAACTTAATCCGGGCGTCAACGCCGCGGGCTCGGTCAATGGCACGAGAACGAACTCGGTCAACTGGCAGATCGACGGCGCTGACAATAACGATCAGTGGCATAACAGCGCCGCGGTGAATCAGGGCGGTGTGTCGGGAGTTGCTGGCACGGTACTTCCGATCGACGCCATTGACGAGTTCTCGATGCAGACCAACAGCGACGCAGAGAACGGTCGGAATGGTGGCGGAGTTTTGAACCTGGTAATCAAATCGGGGACGAACGCCTTCCACGGCTCGCTGTATTACTTCAACCGCAACGAGTTCCTGGCAGCAAGGAATTGGTTTGTGTCTCCTTCAGCAGGAACGCAGAAACTGAGGAATAGCCAGCCGGGCGGTTCGCTTGGGGGACCAATCTGGCGGAACCATACGTTCTTCTTCGTTACTTACGAGCAGCAGAATTACATCGCTGGAAATACGGCGCAGGGGACAACGCCATCGAACGCCTGGGTCTCAGAAGGCGAGCAAGTGCTTGCCAGGCATGGAGTCGCAGTGAACCCTGTATCGCTGCGGCTGATAAATACGTTGTGGCCGGCTAACAGTCTTACTGGTTCTGCCACACAGAACAACTTCTTCAGCACTGCCAACAATGTATCGGACAGTTACAACGGAATCGTGAAGCTCGACCACATCTTCAATGAGCGTCACACTATAGCGTTTCGGTATTTCGGCGGGACAGGGTCACAGACGGAATATGTAGGATCGGTTCTGCCCTACTACTACCAGACGGCGCCCAGCCGAATGCACAACTTCTCTCTCGTTTATAACGCCGTCATATCGCCTCGATTTGTCAGTCAGACACTGGCGGGCGTGAACTACTTCAAGCAGGTATTCGGTGATGCGAACGCAGGCTTCAACATCCCTGCACTGGGACTGAACACTGGCGTAACGAACCCGTCCCTTTATGGAGCTCCGGCTATCACCATCTCCGGATTCGACAAGGTTGGATTGACGCCTCCATTAGGTCGGATTGATACAACCGGCCATTTGGACGAGACTTTGACCTACACGAGCGGCACCCACCAATTTCGTTTCGGCGCGGAGTACAGGCGTGGCCGGTTCGATGTTTTTTATCAGCGAAATGCTCGAGGACGGTTCAACTTCAATGGGTCACAAGGCCCGTCGGGAGACTGGGGCACGGGCAATCCCTCCCTCAATTCTCTATCGGACTTTCTGGCAGGTCGGGTCGGAGCGAATCAAGCCACGATTGCTTACGGTGATCTCCAACGCAACTATTACCTGAACAGCGTCACCGGATTCTTTCAAGACAGCTGGAAGGTGAAACCCAATCTGACGATCAATTACGGATTGAACTGGATGTTTCAGAGCCCACTGTCCGATCCGACCAATCGAATTTCCACATTCATCCCTGCCGACGGCGGCATCACCTATGTTGGACAGGGCATTAACACGCTTTGGCCGCGCGACTTTCATGACTTCGGGCCAAGGTTCGGGTTTGCCTACCAGCCTCTCGCGAGCGGCAAGCTGGTCGTGCGCGGCGGATATGGAATCTTTTATCAGGTTCCCAACGTGAACTATTTTGGCGACAACAATCCAGGAAACGGCGGAGCCACAGGAATCCTGGCGAACCCGGGTGGAATCTCTCCGGTCTACACGCTCAGCAACCAATCACCTATCACTTACCAGGATGGGGTTCCCGTTTTCGGAAATTCGAGCTTCCCGACCGGTCCCTTTGGGGCCTTCTCTGTAAGTCAGCACTTTACGACTGGCTACGTTCAGAATTCCAACCTGAACATCCAATACCAGCTGAATCGTGCTTCCGTGATCGAAGTCGGTTACACCGGAAGTCTGAGTCGACGTCTGCCGGTGACCCTCGATATAAACCAGATTCCGGTGGGCGCGGGTGAGACTGACGCTGCTCGTCCTTTCGCGAGTCAGTTTCCAAACCTGGCGGCCATCAATGAGGTTCAATCAGTTGGGAATGGCTATTACAACGGAATGATCGTTTCTTTACGTACCTCGAACTATCACGGGTTCAATTTGAAGGTCAACTACACGTACGGGCATTCTCGCGACGACCTGTCGTCCACGCGGAACGTCATCCCGCAAAACAGCTACTGTCTCCGCTGCGACTACGGCAACTCCGACTTCGACATTCGTCACACGTTCGTTACGTATTTGGGATACAGTCTCCCTACACCGTCGCGGCTGAAGCTGCTGCTGGGCGGTTGGCAATTAAATTCGCTGTTAACACTGAACGGTGGCACTCCATTCACCGTTTATAGCGGGTCGGATACAAGCCTCACCGGAGAGAACAACGATCGCGCGGAAGTAGTAGGCGATCCGTTTAAGAATGTGCCCGCGGGTTCAAAGGGTAACACCACATACTGGTTCAACCCCGCCGCTTTCGCCAAGCCGGCACTCGGCACCTACTCAAACCAGTCCCGAAACAGCTTCTACGGGCCTCCCACCTACCAGGTGGACTTTTCGGTGTTCAAGAACACGAGACTGACGGAGCGAATCAATACTCAACTGCGTCTGGAAATTTTCAACATCCTCAACACGCGGGATCTTTCGCCGCCCACCAACAGTGTGAGCAGCAGCGGCCTGGGTCAGGTCACGTCAACGCTGGACGTTTATAATGGCGCACCGGGAATTGGAACCGGAGCTCCGCGAAACGTTCAACTTGCGCTGAAAATCCTCTTTTAGGCTCTCCTATGAGCGTCCGCCTTCCTTAAAACGGGGGCGGCGCTGCCCCACTCTGTACAGGGGTCTCCCGCAGTCTGGTACAACAACGTTATAGCCTTTCGCAACATGCGACCGCTGTGACTAGCATGCCTTCTCTACTTTCCACGTACCTTTCAAGACACGCGAACGCTTTATCGAGCTCGGCAGCTGCGTATTTCGCATCCCTGGACAGCATCGCCGCTGTTTCGCCATCCGTTGCCGCGTCGATTGCAAAAGAACTGCAAGACCAGCGCCGAAATCTGAAGCTGATTGCGAGCGAGAACTATTCGTCGCTCGCCGTCCAACTCGCCCAGGGAAACCTGTTAACGGACAAATACGCGGAGGGTTTCCCATACCACCGGTTCTATGCGGGGTGTGAGAACGTTGACGCGATTGAAAGTGAAGCAGCTGATTTAGCATGCCAGCTGTTTGGAGCCGAGCATGCTTTTGTTCAGCCCCATTCTGGAGCCGACGCAAATCTGGTCGCCTTCCTTGCTGTGTTTGCGACGAGAGGACAAGAGCCTTTACTGAAAGAGTTAGGAATCGCGAACCCGCTGGAGGCGACCCCGGAACAGTGGCAGAAGGTTCGAACGGCTTTCGGGAACCAAAAGTTGCTGGCCATGGACTTCTACTCCGGAGGCCATCTCACGCATGGGTACAGGTTCAACATTTCCGGTTTACTCTTCGACGCACACTCATACAGCGTTGACCAGAAGACGAAACTGCTCGACCTGGATGCCTTGCGCGAACAGGTTCGGCGAGTCCGCCCGACAATTCTGCTTGCGGGCTACAGCGCGTATCCTCGCAAGCTGAACTTTGCCAGGCTGCGAGAAATGGCGGATGAAGTCGGCGCGGTGTTCATGGTTGACATGGCGCACTTTGCTGGGTTGGTTGCGGGAAAGGTTTTCACCGGAGATTTCGATCCCATTCCACACGCGCACATCGTCACCTCGACAACGCACAAGACGCTGCGCGGACCGCGCGGGGGTTTGATCCTATGTAAGAAAGAGTTCGCCGATGCGGTGAATAAAGCTTGTCCTGCGGTTCTTGGCGGGCCGCTGCCTCACGCGATGGCGGCAAGAGCAGTGGCTTTCCGCCAGGCGCTCACACCAGAATTTCGAACCTACGCGCACGAGATCGTTCGAAACTCCGAATCACTGGCGAGGGAATTTGCCGATGCCGGGATTCCAGTACTCACGGGTGGTTCCGATAACCACATCGTACTTCTCGACGTAGCGGAGGGATTCGGCCTGACCGGCCGCCAAGCTGAAAGCGCTCTGCGCAACTGCGGGATTACCTTGAATCGAAATGCCCTGCCCTTCGATCAGAACGGGCCATGGTACACCAGCGGATTACGAGTCGGTACGGCTGCGTTGTCCACGCTCGGAATGGGGCCGGCTGAGATGAGGGAAATCGCGGCTCTGTTCCAAAACATTCTTTCTCAAACCAGGCCTTCAATAGTCGCTTCGGGACCCAGAAAAGGGGAATTGAGCAAGGCTCAGTTCACCCTGTCTGAAGAAGTGGCCGAGGAAGCTCGCGCGAAGACGCTCGCATTACTGGGGCGCTTTCCTTTGTATCCGGAGATCGACGACGACATTCTTTCCAATGTCTTCGGTAGCTCCAGCAGCGACGGCGCGCTCCTGCAGAAATCTATGGCGGGACGCTGATTACGAAAGTTTGCCCGCGAATGCCGCTGTCGCACGCGGAGCGGCGCCCGCCAATCTTATGTCGATTTCGTTGTCCGACAGATTGTAGTGCCGAAGCAGATTCCTGGCTTCGTCGGCAGCGAGTTCGCGTGATGTATGTAGCGGCTCGCCAGTGGAGACGCCCTCGCTCATAACCTCAACGATGAACTTTCCTTCCGAGTTCGGCGCTTTAAAAATTCCGAGTCGGTCGTGTGGCATGCAGGATCATACTAACACGAAGTACGGAACGACAGAAGCTTCCATAGCTCGCTAGGGCAGTCGCACTGGCTAGTCGCCGAGGAGTTCGCCGTAACCTTTGAGCGAGTCTACGTTGTCGCAAACTGCCTTGATTGCGGCCGTGATGGGAACAGCGAGAATCAGACCGGCGCCTCCCCATACGGCGCCCCAAAACATCAGGGCAACTGTGACCGTTAGAGGATTTAAGCGCACCCGCCGGCCGATGATCTTTGCATACAGGAAATTCATCGCGAACACATGCATAGCCGCTGCGAAAGCTGTGACCAGCAGAACTGTTTTGAATTTGTTCGGAACGGCTATCGCCGCCAGCAGTGGAGGAACAACGGACAGCGGCAAACCAATGTAAGGAAGAAGACTCAAAAAGCCGCTAGCTGTTCCGACGAGCCCCCAGTACGGAACGCCTAACAAAAAGAACACTACAGAACTGGCGCTGCTGAGGAAGATCCAAAGCAGAAAGTTGCCGAGCACGTAGGCTCGGGTCGAGTTGCCGATTCCCACCCAGGCGCGACCAACAACGGTCTGCTGCTCCCCCCGAAACAAACGAAGAAAACTTTCTCCGATCCGGTCTCGCCAACTCAGCATGAAGTAAACGAGAAATGGCACGAAAGAAACCATCACCAGAACGTGCAGATATTGTGAGACGTAGCCGTACAGCGTGGTGATCACTGGCCGTGGTTCAGGAACGAGCCGCACCTGCTGGATCACCGGCGGTAGGGGATTCAGTGTCGGCGCCGACAGGCCGGCTTTCCGCCTTCTGGCTCGCATTGCCTCCTGAGGTTTCTGCTGGATCTCAACCTGCTGCTGCCGCAAGCTCTTTGGGACTAAACTTTCGATGGTGCGCTGCTCAAAGCCATCCAATTCCGTGTTTGTTTTTTCAAGCAATTCATTTAGCCGGGATGTATATGTGGGCAGATCCTCGCTGAGAATTGCGACCTGGGTCCAGGCAAGAAGGGCTACCGAATATAACGCGGCAAATGCTACTCCGATCACGATCGGCGTTGCAAGTCCACGCGGCACTCGCAACTTCATCACGAACACAACGGCTGGATCCAGCAGAAAAGCGAACATCGCGGCGAGAATGAGCGCTACGAAGAAGTCGCGGCCAAAGTAGAGCAGCGCGACAGACGACGTGATAGCAATCAAAGAAGTCCCGACGTTGATGATTTTGGTTGGGACTTGCGGAAC
>JAOAPP010000139.1 GCA_025462985.1 Bryobacterales bacterium
ACGCAGCAGCTTCTTTGTATTCCTGATCCGGTACTCGATGGTCTCGCCTGAGATCAAGGGCATGACGGCCACGCCGGTCTCAAAGCCTGAGAGTCCCAACGCGAGTTTGGGAAAGAGAAGGAGCGAAATCCCGATCATCGCCCACGGGCTGCCGTGCTGCACCTTGAGGGACGCAAGCCATTGCGGGATGGTGTATGCGTGACGGAGTATTTCCCAGATGCCTACCGCAGTGACGACGACATTGAGTGCCAGATAGAGTCCCACCAGAATCACAGCCACGCCGACGGCTTCGCGGAATCCTTTGAGGAAGATCGCCCCTAATATGAAGAGCAGCACAAGCGTGACGTGAAACTGGCTTCTCATCGAAGCCGGAGTGAAAGGGTTCTGGACAAAGTGAGCGGCTGCGTCGGCGGCTGACAGGGTCATGGTGATGACGAAGTCAGTTGTTGCAAAGCCGAGCAGCACCAAGACGAATGTCTTGCCTGTCCACTGTGGGAACAAACGCTCCAGCATCGCAATGCTGCCCTGGCCGTTAGGACTCACCTCGGCCACACGCTCGTAGACCGGCAACGCGCCGAGGAGGGTCGCTAACACCAGAACCAGAGTGGCGAGCGGAGAAAGCGCGCCGGCCGCAAGAAATGCGATTCCCGGCTGATAGCCGAGAGTGGAAAAGTAATCGACACCTGTGAGACACATCACCCTCCACCAGGCCTGCTGGTCTTCGGGTTGGCTCCCTATGCCCTTCGGAATCTTCAGATCAGCGAGCAACCAATCGGAAAAGCGCACGTTTTAGCGTAGCGTCTTCCCTGGATAGGGCGGCAGTGGTACTTCCGCATCCGAACGGGCCTTCTCCTCCATTTTCTGGTTGTCGAGATTCCGATCAGGCGGCGTTGGCCGCGTTATTCCTGGCGACGGTGAGGTGCCGGGTCAGGCGCTGGCGGTCGAAGGCGGGGTGAATAACCGCGGCGCGGGTCTCGATCTCGTCAAGTGAAAATTCGAACCCAATGGCTTGGGTGGAGGCGACAAACTCGGCTTTCTGGCCGGTTTCGGCTGTCTTCAGGTAGTCCTTGGCGGCGGCGGTGAGGCGACAGCTGCTCTGGCGAGCTCGCTCGGTTTGGAGTTCGTGCAGGCGTTTGTAGTTCTTTTCTTGCTGACGGTGGAGGCGCGCTTCCTGCGCCATGAGCTTGTCGATTTGGCGGCCGTAGTCGAGGTAGACCTTGGTCTGGATAAGCTGGCGACGAACGGCCGGGTCGGGTTCTTCCGGGAAGAGGTCCTTGTACGCCATATGGCCGAGGGCGTAGATGCCGGATTCGAGAGAGGGAATACGAAATAAACGCCACTGGGTATCGGCCAGCGATTGGACCAGGAGCGATTCCTGCTCGCCGACGGGGGCGAAGTCTTTCATGTAGCGAGCCACCAGCGCCGTATAGTGTTCGACGTCGTCGCCGGGGAGCAGGACCGTGCGACCGGTAAGTCCGGTTTTGACGGCGTTCAGGGAAGAGCGGGATTTTCCTTCCTCGGAAGTGGGACCGGTGGATAGCTGAGCGTTGGCTCGATTGGCTGCGATCTGGGCGGCGGTGGACATGGATCTGGGGCTCCTTTGCAAATGCGAAACGCCGGACGGGCGCGGCGGCCCGATCCGGCGTTCCTGTTGTTCTAGCTCGAAGCTGAGAGCCTAGCATGCCGTTCCAAGCGAATCTCCGTAAGTTGATGAAGCTACTTGGAAGATAGCTTGTGATCGTATGAGGGAGGTGCGGTCGATTCCGGGGCTGATGAGGAGACTAGGGATGACATCTCGACGGGGAGGCTAGGTAACGAATAGGGAGGAGGGCCCTTTAACCGTTATGTGAGAGCTTGCGAGGGCCAGTGGAGCCTTTTGTTTGCGGGGACCCACAGGCCACCTTTCCGGTGACGCTGATTGCTGAGCCTTCGCGGTCACGGATGCGCTTTGTTTCCGAGTCGCGGACAAGTTGTGGGCTATTTAAAAACACTGACCTGCTACCGCTAATGTATCCCGACCGACCTTCACGTCCATGGCCGGCACTACGAACGAGGACACGAGCGATGCCAGCTTATAGGTGCGCAGTTAGTGTGGCCGATTTTTGCGATATACTTCCTCAGCCCCTGGGGAGGGGGTTCGTGAATGCGAGCATGTCATGTTCTTACGGCTATTTGTGCGTGTGCCACGGCGCTCGTGGCCGCCGATAGTCCATTCACCGGTACGTGGAAACTGAATACGGCAAAATCGAAGTCAACTCCAGGCACCGCAATCCAAGAAATGACAATGATCTTTGAGCCAGTCGGAGACCAATGGAAGCGAGTCGCTACGGGCACCGACTCGGATGGAAAGGCATTCAACGAGAACAGCACTATTGCCTGGGATGGCAAGGATCACGCCGTCGATGAGCCGGGAATTACGGTCGCCGTAACCCAAGTGAATGATCGCACCCTGAATGTGACGGTAAAGCACGAAGGGGCGGTTGTTGATTCTGTTCACGTCGTCATATCCAACGACAGAAAGACGATGGCTGTCTCTGAGAAGGGGCAAGACCCGAAGGGTCGTAAGCTCGACAATGTCGAGGTATTCGAAAAACAGTAAATTGGGCTGGCAGATTCTTTTCGGGATGAAAATGCGAACTGCATACCCCGAGATCATAATGGTTCTCTTGCCCGTCCGTGCCAGTTTCGACGTAAGCACTTATGACGCTTTGTGCCTGGGCTTGGAAACGGTTTGCGCGGAACGGTCTCAAGCTTCGACACACCGAGGGTCTGGTGGCGCGAAGGGTCTACCAAAAGCAGAGTTTCCAGATAGCTCCCGCATGACATTATGGACGGGTTGCCGACCGTCTGGGAGCTATTCGTGGACGCTGGGCCGTGAATCACGAGCGACAACGAAAACTTTGGCCTGGACTCAACTCGTCTTGTTCCTCGGGCCGCCCAAGCGGCGTGATCCTGCTACGATGAACCCAACAACCCGATGACGTTCCCCGCTCCTGTCCCGGAGATCCCCGCGGCCAACGTCGACACAGCCGCGGCCTACTATGTCAACACGCTGGGCTTCACCTCCGATTGGGGGGACGATCAAGGCGGCATTGCAGGCATCTCACGGGGGAATTGCAGACTGTTTATCTCCAATCGCTCCTTCCGAGAGTCCTACGGCAACGTAGGCCCTATCCTTTTCTGGCTCAATCTCGACAGCAAGGCTGAGGTGGACGCACTTTTCGCAGAGGGGAAGGCGGCGCAAGCGAAGATTGTTTCCGAGCCCGAGGATAAACCGTGGAAGCTGCGCGAGTTTATCGCCGCCGATCTTGATGGCAACCTCATTCGCGTCTTTTATGATTTCCGGGGCGACATGTAAGAGAACTACGCATCGCGCAAAGTCGGCAATTAGCGAGTATGCCAGTACGGCGCCCCGAAGTTTCCTGATCGCCCCTTCGCCGTTACAAGTGAGCCGCTCGCGCGGCGGACGCTGCGCGTGACCGCCGATCGGACTCTCCCTGGATCTCAGCAGGTTCGATTTGGGAGATAATCAGGACCGTGGCGCAATTCTGAGACCTGAACAGACCGCTTTGGCGCATCCGTGAGGCGATGGAACAGCGAAACACGATTGGATACCCATAGGAGACCGCGTCCGCCGCAAAGGCGA
>JAOAPP010000517.1 GCA_025462985.1 Bryobacterales bacterium
ATCGGGATTGGTACCCTTCTCGAACAATCTCAGCCGCTGCATCACGCCGAACCGATGCTGCTCATCCACAATCGCTAGCCCCAGCTTCGAGAACATCACGTCTCCCTGCAGCAATGCGTGTGTGCCCACCACCAGCTGAATGGCCCCGCTCGCCAGCAGCCGCTTTACCTGCTGCTTCTCCTTTGCGCTCGCCGATCCGGTCAGCGGAGCCACGATGTATCCCAACTTCTCCAGCAGCTTTCGGAAATACGTGAAATGCTGGTTGGCAAGAATTTCGGTAGGCGCCAGCACCGCTACCTGGTACCCGTTCTCGATCGCGATGATCGCCGCTTGCGCCGCCACAATGGTTTTGCCGCTTCCCACGTCGCCCTGCAGCAGCCGGTTCATCGGATGCGGCTGCTTCATATCGGCCGCAATCTCCTGCATCACTCTCTTCTGCCCGCCGGTCGGCTTGAACGGGAGCATTTTCTTGATCTGCTCTCGTACTCCATCCGTAACAACGAACGAAATCCCATTCGCCGCCTTGGCCTTCGACTTCTTGATCGCCAGCCCGCACTCCAACCAGAAAAACTCGTCGAAGATCAACCGCTGCTGGCCAGGCGAGCGAAACTCGTTCAGCAGAGAAACATCGACATCCTCGCCCGGCGAATGCACTTCCTGAATGGCGCTCTTGAGATCCGGCAAATGGACGCGCTCGCGAACGCTCCGGGGCAGGGCATCCTCCGGCATATCCGCTTCCTTCAATATGCGGTCGATCAGCTTGCGAAAAACGCGCGTCGAGACCTTGCCGGCGGCCTCGTAAACCGGCACAATCCGTCCACTATGCAGAAGGGCGTCATCTTCGTCGTCGTCCGACAGGACTTCCAACTCCGGCTGCACCATCAGCCTGCTGCGTTGTGCCCGGTCGAACTCCACCTTACCGAACAGCGCCACCCGAGTGCCTGAGACAAGACTGTCCGCATAACGCTCGCCGTGGAACCAGCGCGCGACCAGATTGGCGCCGCTGCCGTCGTGCAGAGTAGCTTCGAAAAGTCCCAAAGAGCGCCGCCGGAAACCCGACATCTGGCTTCCGGCAACCCGCGCCAGCACGGTCGCCTTCTCTCCGGGGGCAAGCTGTGAGATGGGTTTTACGTTCCGCCTGTCCTCGTATCGAAACGGAGCGTAATAAAGAAGATCCGAAATCGTCTGCAGACCCTTGGCGGCTAACATCTCCGCGCGGGCTGGCCCGATCCCTTTTACAAACTGAAGCGGCGTGGCAAGATCCAATTCACTAGCCTAGCGTCCGCTAAATCTCCTGCCCTTTTTCGGGCTTGCCGTCCGGCTCCGACGTTTTCGTCGCATCTTCGTCGGCAGTCGACTTCCTGACCGTGATGGTCCCACGGTCCGTCGTCACGCTCAGTTCCGGTCCGCTCCCAATGGAGCCATCGAGCTTCGCACCCGATCCCTGTGCCCGCTGGCTCAGCGCGCCGCCGAACTCATTTTCAATCTCGCCATGCTCCGTACTGGCGGAAAGTGCAAACCCAGCCTTCTCGGGCAGCGCCAGCTCAATGTTTCCCGATCGCGATCGCACCGATATCTTGCTCAACGGCAACCGTCCCGGCCGTAGTTCCACATCGCCTTTGTCCACAGCCAGGTCCAGCGAATCGCTGAAGCCGTTCAGCGTCACATCGGTCGAGTGCGTCGAGATCTTGGACGGACCCACCACGTCGCGCGCCTCCAGACTGCCTCGCGCCACCGTCACCTCACCCGGCACGCGCTGCATCCCCAGTTCCGTGCGCATGCTCTCCACCCGTACCGCCTTTGCGATCTGATGGAGCGAAACTGTCCCGTTATAGTCACCGTGTACGGAGACTGCACCGGCGATCTTGCTCAAGTCCACGTCGCTACCGCGCCCGCGCACGGTCACCGTTCCCTTCACGTTCGTGCACCGCACCAGGTCGCTCCGGTTCGTCTCCACCTTGACGTTTCCCCCAACGTCTTGGATATGCATCTCGCCGTTCTCCGAAGTCAGGTCCACATCGCCGGTGAGACCCGTCACGTCGAAGTCGCCTCCGCGGCCGGTCGCCTCCACGCTGGCGCCTCTCGGCAGAGTCAAGTCAAGTTCGGTAGTGATTTGGTTGTGCCCGCCGGCCCTGTCCTGGTTGCAGCGGATCACCACCGTGTTGCCCTGCAGCAAAACCTCTACCGGAGTCTGAGAATTCGCCCGGTCCGCTTCACCGGACTCCAGAGCCCGGACCGCCTTGCGCCCGTTTACCGTGATCGTATCCCCATCGCTGCCTACCAGCTTTGCGCTTCCGCGAAAGCTTTCGATCACCACCCGAGGCGCCTTGCCGGCCGTCTTCTGAATCGGGCTTATTGAGTAGTCGTGAGCTTGCCCGAACATCTCCATCCCATGCTCCAAGCCCACGCGCCGCCACCAGGTATCCTGCCGCCGCGCCTCCCAGTTGCCAAGGCCGGCGAAACAGATCAGGAGCACAAGAAACCAGGAGCCGCCCGAGATACCGTTCGGCGCAATAGGCGCGCCCCGGACCGCTCGCAGGAAAATCTCGGCCAACTGAATCACGCCCCACAGAATCAGGAAGTAGGGCCAGTCATTGGTCAGCAGTTCCGCAATCCGAAACTCAGGCGCAAAGGTGTGAATGAGAAACAGCACCCCCAGC
Source organism: Bryobacterales bacterium (assembly GCA_025462985.1). Taxonomy (GTDB): domain Bacteria; phylum Acidobacteriota; class Terriglobia; order Bryobacterales; family Bryobacteraceae; genus Bog-105. The sequence continues at coordinate 2,661 of JAOAPP010000517.1, forward strand.
GCGATAAGAATCAGCGGTCCGCCAATCGATCCGCGCGCCCTCATGGCCGTGGCCCTCCCGGAGGCGGCCCGGCCTGAGGAGCAGGGAAGGGGGGCGGAGCAGCGGAAGACGGCGGAGCCCCGTAAGGCGGAGTCCGATATTGCGCAGCCCCGTAGGCCTGCGAATACTGCGGCGGGACGTACGGCGGGGGAGGTGGCGCTACCATCCGTTCAATCAGCTTCATCACGCCCAGCATGATCAGGATCAAAGGCCACGTTCGCGAAAACGGCTCAATTCCAGCCTGGTGAATCGCAAACAAAACCCCAAGTGTGATCAGCAGCACCGGACCCCGTACGGCTTGGGCCAATAGATATCGCCTAGCGTTCATGGCCAGTCTCCGCCGCGCTGCCGCCCTCTGCTTGCCGCGTATACGGCGGATTGGTAGGGGCCGCGCCAATGCTGCCCGCTGCTCCTGGACTCAATCGCGAATACAGCATCCCGGCGCCCGCCACAATCAGAATCACCGGCCAGAATCGCCCGATGGCATGGAACGAAATCAGATGCAGCGAATCCAGCAGAAAGAAGACGCCTAGCAGAATCAGCACAATTGGCCCCACTGGCGTCCGTTCGCTGAGCCGGCTCTGCGCAATAAGGCTCGACCACTCATCCACCGGGATTCCCATCTGCCGCTTGCGTGCCGTGTGATACGCCTCAAACGGCATATAGAAGTAGAAGGCGGCCACCAGCAGCACCAGGATCGGCTGCCCCGCTGTGTTTTCCGCCGCGCTGGCAAAGCTCATGAAGAAGCCGAAAATAACCGCGTGCACCAGTCCCTTCATGTACTGGCCGTTATAAATTGCCCCCACTCCGGGGATCAGCCCCAGCAGGAACGCCAGACCGGGGGACGTCTGCACCGGCACTGCTGCCGGACTCGGCTGCGTATACGGATTGGCCGCCGCCGCTGAAGCATATGCGTCGGCCGGGTTCGTGTAAGCCGCTACCGGCACGTGCTCAGGACAAAACACTGTGCCGTTCGCAGGGCGCTGACAGTTGACGCAGAGTGCTCTGCCACAGGTGCGGCAGTACGCCGTCGCCGGAATATCTGTATGTAAGTAGCAGTTCATCTCACTATCTCCCCCTGATTGGTCGCTCGCTTCCGCTGCTGAGTTGTGTCCTTCGCAGGGGCCGGGCGATTTTCTTCAAGCTCTCGCAATCGTGTTTCAACCTCATAAACGAGACGGATATTCTCGTAATACTTCACTGCCCGATCTTTTACTCGAATGGCCCGGTCTTCCATGCCGCCCCAAATCCGGATCGGACTCAAATCCACGGCCTGTATATGCTGTACGCGCACCCCGGTGCATCGCTCCAGCATCGCGAACGACAGAATGGTCATCGCCATCCCCATCGCCAGCCTCGGCTGCAGAATGGGACGGAGCCAGTTGGTCACCAGCCGGCTCACCCATCCAGGCGATTCAAACGGTTCGCGCGTCCTTCCCATCGGCATCTGAAAAGCAATCCTCGTCACCAGGTTTGGAGGAGGCTCTACATCCGCCACCCGGCTCATGAAGCTCACCGCTCCAGTGACATCGCGAAGCAGCTCTTCACACCCCGCGCAACCCGCCGCATGCTGCTCGACCTGGGCGCGCACCTCGGGCGCCAGCGTGTCATCCACGTAATCAGCAAGCAGATTGTCGAATTCCGCGCAGTTCATACCGACGTCTACACCGCGACCTTGTTCCGCCTCAACACGCGCGCCAGCTCCGCCCGCCCGCGATTCAGTCTCGATTTCACAGTCCCTTCGGGCACATTCAGCACGCGCGCAATTTCACGATACTCGAGCTCCTCGAGATCGCGTAAAATTACCGCTTCCCGCAGCTCCGGCGACAGTTTCTGCAGCGCCGCCTGCAACAGTTCTCCCGCTTCCCGCCCCGCCACCAGCCCATCTGTCCGCGAATGCTGTTGCGTGGTTTCTTCCAATATCGACAGCTTGTCGTCGATCCCGTCCGTGACCCGTTCATTCTTGGTCCGCCTGTAGTGGTCCACCAGCAGGTTGCGCGTCAGCCGGGTCAGCCACACGCTGAATGAGCCTTCGCCCGCGCGAAAGCTTCCCAATGTCTTGAATACGCGCAGGAACACTTCCTGCGTGAGATCCTGCGCTTCCGTGTCGCGATTAGTGAACCGGTAGCAAATGGCGTAAACACGCTTGGTGTAGGTCTTGACCAGATCTTCCCAAGCGCCCTGCACTCCGGTAAGGCACTGCTCGATCAGAATGGATTCCGAATCCAACGCGTGTTTTATTCCCAAGGCGCCCGTAGCCGTTGCCCAGTTCCAGGGCGCTCTCAGTACTCCTGAGCTTAATGAAGCATTTAAGTGTAACGAAGTGGCAGATGCGGCTGACATTTGGGTTCGGGCGGAGCCTCAATGGCTCGTCACTTACCTAAACGCAAACTGGGCCACTAAAGTTCGCCGAAAACAGCAGCAACCAAGCGCCACTGGCGGGCATCTTAAGACTAGACGGGACGGGTTTATTCCGTGCCCGCTCGCCGCATCCGCTCCGCACTGCACCCCCTACAGAGCCTGTCATGCTATCAAGTTCAGTGGAGCGTGCTTTCAATAGCTTACGTCTCAATTCAGGGTCCGTCTACCCGCTATGACCTGTCCCTTTTGCGGCCACCGCGAGGATAAAGTGATCGATTCCCGCGAAAGCAAGGAGGGCGAGTCCATTCGCAGGCGTCGCCAGTGTCTGGCCTGCGAACGCCGTTTCACTACTTATGAACGTTGCGACGAAATCCCGTACATGGTCATCAAAAAAGACGGAAGGCGAGAAAAATTCGACCGGCAAAAGGTGCTTAATGGCTTGCTCCGAGCCTGTGAGAAGCGGCCGGTCGGCATGGGTAGCCTGGCGGAGCTTGTTGATGAAGCTGAAACCGCGCTCGCGGACAGCCCCGAGCGTGAACTGCCGACAACACTGTTGGGAGAGCTTCTCATGAATCGTCTCAAACTGCTGGACAAGATCGCTTACGTTCGGTTCGCCTCCGTATACCGGGATTTCCAGGACGTCGGAGAATTTTTGAGCGAGCTGAAAACTTTGTGACGGCTCCCGCAGTCTAAGTAATAGGTACAAAGTGGACACTTCCGGTCTGATTGGCAGTGACGCCAAGCGGACTATCTTTTTCGAAACCATTCGGTTTTCGCTAGGTCTTCCTTAGCAGGGTTTCAATCCGGGGAAAAAAGGGTATAATTGTTGCGCACAAGAGAGTCAGCGGTTGCACTGGGTTCCCTGGTTGGAGTCGGCAACTGGAAGACTATCCCAACCCCTAAGCGAGAGGCATACATAGTAGATCTGGTGAAATCAGGTTCTGGTCAGGTGTCCCCTTTTCCGAAGAGTTTTATGGATGTGCAAGTAGAGGTGAATAGGTAAGGTGGATCAATTCGAGGATCAGTATTTAGCCGAAGGGCATGAGCCGATCGGGCTCCCGTTCGACGAGGACGCCAACTTCTTCCATCCGGAAGAGGTGCAGGGGGATGAAGAGTTCCAGGGCGCCCAGCCAGTCGAAGAGTCGATTTATACCGACGACCCGGTCCGCGTGTATCTGCGCGAGATGGGCTCGGTGCCCTTGCTTACCCGCGAAGGCGAGGTAACGCTGGCCCGCAAAATGGAGCGCGGCAAGCTCCGTATGCAAAAGGCGATCAGCCGCTCCCCGCTGATCCAGGCGTTGGTTCGCGACTTCTCGGAATTGATCCGAAAAGGCGCCGAGGACCTGGATAGCTATGTCGATCTGGGCCCCTCCGATATCGAAGAAGGCAGCGCTGCGGACGTCAAGCGCCGGAATGACATCACCGAACTGTTTCTGAATTTTTTGGCCGTTGACAAGAAGCTTGTATCAACAGTCGATAAATACAATACGTCTCCGGCGGTCAACAGGAAGCTCCGCAAAAAGTGGGCCGGCAAAGTCGCCCGCGCCAAGGTCGAGTTATCTCGAGCGCTCCGCGCCATTCCGTTCAATCTGGCACGCTGGAAAGAGTTTGTCCGTGCTATTGAAAGCTCCATCGATGAAATGTCGACGATGGATGGCGAAATCCGAAAGCTGGAACTGAAAGATGCTCCGCAGTTTCAGTCCCGCATCAAGGAACTGAAGCGTGAGTTGAAGAAAAAGGAGACCGAAGCTGGTGCTTCACTCCCGGATCTCAAGCACAGCATCTCGGTCATCCGTCACGGCGAAGTCGAAGCCGAACGCGCCAAGAAAGATCTGGTCGAGGCGAACCTCAGGCTGGTCGTCTCGGTCGCCAAGAAGTACGTCAACCGCGGCCTTCACCTGCTTGATCTCATCCAGGAAGGCAACATCGGCCTGATGCGTGCCGCCGACAAGTTCGAATATCGCCGCGGCTACAAGTTCTCCACCTACGCCACCTGGTGGATCCGCCAGGCCATTACGCGCGCCATTGCCGATCAGTCCCGAACCATTCGTATTCCCGTTCATATGAACGAGAGCATGAATAAGTTCCTTCGCGCCACCCGCGAGTTGGAAAAAGAGCTCGGCCGCGTTCCGACAAACGAAGAAATCAGCCGCCGCATGGACATTCCGGTCGAGAAGGTCCAGAAGCTCAAGACCATCTCCCGAGATCCGGTGTCTCTCGAAACCCCGGTCGGCCGCGACGGCGAATCTGCCCTCGGCGACCTCATCGAAGACCGCTGGGTGGGCTCTCCCGTCGATGCCGTCATCGACTCAAACGTGCGCGACGAAACCGCCAACATCCTGAAAACACTCTCTCCGAAAGAAGAGAAGGTGATCCGGCTCCGTTTCGGAATCGGCTGCGAACGCGAACACACGCTCGAAGAGATCGGACAGGAGTTCGATGTCACGCGTGAGCGCATACGGCAAATCGAGGCCAAAGCGCTGCGCCAACTCCGCTCTCCCGAGCGGGCACGTCATCTTCGCGCCCTGTTAGCTCCCGCTAGCTTTTATTCTCTAGACTATCCACGAGAAACAGCAGCCAGGCTTCACCGCCTGGCCACTTCTTCTCCCACCTCAAATCTACGTAGGACGGAATAGTCCGTTCCTGAAACGCGTAACCTACTTAGCTTTTCATCCAAATATCAACGACTTCTAAATGGTGCTAAAATTGCCACACGTGTCGTATATTTCCCAGTCGAGGTGCGGGTGTAAGGACAGTTCTGTCAATCTCCGCTTCGGCTCGACCGGGAACGGAGGATCTATTTGAAGTACTCGAGAACTTTTCGATCGTTGTCCTGGCCCGCGCTTCTGCTCAGCCTTTGTAGCTTCACCGCTCCCTCGGCCTTCGGTCAATTGACCAGCG
>JAOAPP010000519.1 GCA_025462985.1 Bryobacterales bacterium
AGAGTAATCGGAGGATTGGGTGGAAACTGTAGGGTTTATGGCGCGACTGATATCGACGGCATGCCGGATTGGCCGGCCACTTCCACCGGACGTGCCTCCAGACTCACCGGCAGGCTGATGTAGAAAACAGACCCAACGCCCTCGGTCGAGTTGGCCCAGATTCTGCCGCCGTGTCGCTCCACGACCCTCTTTACAATGGAGAGCCCCATTCCGGTGCCTTCAACCTCTCGAGCATGCAGACGCTGAAAAAGGCCAAAAATGCGTTCGGCAAACTCCTGATCGAACCCACGGCCGTTATCGGCAATGGAGATGGTCCAGTGAGTTGATTCACGACTTCCTTCCACAACAATCCGGGGTGCCTCTTCCCGCCGGTATTTGATCGCGTTCGCGAGCAGGTTCTGGAATACCTGTGCGAACTGAAGCCGGTCTACCACCAGAGTCGGCAGATTGCGGGAGGAGATCTCCGCATAGTTCTCCCGGATGGCCGCTTGCAAGCTGACTTTTGCTTCTTCAAGCAGCTCGCAAAGTGAAACCGGACCCGCTGGCTGACCAGACTTGCGCAGTCTCACCAATGCCAGTAATCCGTTGATCAGATCGGTCATGCGTCGCGACGAGCTCACGATATAGCCCATGAACTCTTCCGCGTCCGCGTCAAAGCGATCCTTATAGCGGGATTGCAGCAACTGGGTGAAAGTCGAGATAGTCCGAAGCGGCTCCTGCAAGTCATGACTGGCTACGTAAGCGAACTGCTGCAGCTCTTCATTGAAGTGCTGCAGTTCCTGCGTTCGCTCGCCAATTCTGCGTTCCAGGTCGAGATTCAGGTCTTTCAGCTGTGCAACAGCCCGGTCCCGGCTGTCGATGTAAGTAAGGAGAGACTGATACAGCCAAACCAGCACTACGAGCATCACCAGTGTGCCGAAGAGGAACACGAGGAAGGTCCAGCGGGTCAGGTAACGTTCCCGGTTCAGGCGGCCGGCGACCTGGGTGCTGACAGTTGCCTGCAACTCGTCCACCAGACCGCGGATCTGCTGCATCGTCTGGCGGGATTTGCCGGATTTGACCTCCTCGAATGCAGCCTCGAATCCTTGCTGCCGCTGCAGGGAAAGCAGTTCGTTCGCGTCGTCCACGCGCTGCTGGACGAGTGTGATCAGGCGCTCGAGCTGGCGCAGCAATCTGGCGTCGAGGGAGCTCCTGTTCCCAAGCAGATCGACATACGAATCGAGCCGGCTGTTGACGCCGTCGAGGGTCGCAAGATATCCGGCATCCCCGGTAATCAGAAATCCATGAATGCCCACCTCTGCGTCGTTTGCAAACGACCGGAGCTTTCCAATGCCGGAGTTTAAGGACTGCAGTCGAATAAGCTGTAGATCGTTACGCTCCGCTACCGTGTTCACGACAAAGAAAACAATGCAGAACATCAGGGGAATGGCAAACAAAACAGCCAAACGCAATCTTGGGTTCGGCTTTGGCAGGGCAGTCATTTGTCGGTCGTACTTTCATCCGTGCAGTTGGCGGTCCGGTACACGAAGGACGGGCGATGTCGACGCCCGAAGGAGATCCAGCTTACCGCATTTTAAGACGGCGCAAGCTGGTAAACTGAAGTAAAGTCTCGCTCCGTCCTTACGCCACGCCATCCCCAGCGTTTCGGCTTAGGCTTCCGCAAGGATAGCGCAGACTCCCCCTGTAGAAACTAATGGCTATTCAGACCCTTTTCGGCTCGGTACCCACCGAACCCAACCTGCTCGATCGGCTTAAGAGTGGGATACAGAAGACGCGGTCAGGCCTCGTCGATCGTATAGAAGATGTAATCTCGGGCAGGAAGGAGATCGACGCCGATCTTCTAGAAGAGCTGGAGTACACGCTGATCACTGCCGACCTTGGGGTGCGGACGGTGCAGGACATCCTCGACCAGATTCGCGAAAGGGTCCATCGCAAATCCACTGGGGACGCTGCCGAAATCAGGAATCTCATTCGTGAACATCTCCTCGAAGTTCTGCAGCACTCTGAGACACCGCTGCGCAGAGTCGCGCAGCCGCCGGCGGTCGTGATGGTGGTTGGCGTCAACGGAGCGGGGAAGACCACGACCATCGGCAAATTGGCCAACCGCTTCCTTGGAGAAGGTCGAAAAGTTCTTCTGTGCGCGGCCGATACCTTTCGCGCAGCGGCTATCGAACAGCTGGAAGTCTGGGCACAGCGGGCCGGCGTCGATATGGTGAAACAAAAGACCGGCTCTGACCCGAGCGCGGTTGTTTTCGATGCTCTGCAAGCCGCCAAGGCACGCGATGTCGATTACGTCATTGTGGACACAGCCGGCCGACTTCATACGAAAGAGAACCTTATGGCCGAGTTGGAAAAGATGCGCCGTACCTGCCAGCGCGTCATTCCAGGCTCGCCGCACGAAGTGTGGCTGGTGCTCGATGCAATTACCGGACAGAATGGGCTGGAGCAGGCGCGCAAGTTCACAGAGTCGGCGGGTGTGACGGGAATTGTGCTCACAAAGCTAGATGGGACAGCGAAAGGCGGTGTGGTGGTTGCCATCGCTCGTGAACTGAATCTCCCGATCCGTTTCATCGGAGTGGGCGAAAAGATTGACGATCTGTTGCCGTTTGAACCCGACAAGTTTGTCTCGTCGCTGTTCGATTGAGGTCTGGACTGAGTCACATGTCAGATCTCTACATGAAGGAAGCCTTGCAACTGGCCGGGCAGGGCCGGGGCCGAACCAGCCCCAATCCGGCAGTAGGCGCAATCGTTGTGGAAAAGGGCAAGATTGTCGGACGCGGATTTCACACTTGGGCGGGACGTGACCACGCCGAGATCATCGCGCTGCGGGACGCGGGTGAACAAGCTCGCGGAGCCACCGTCTACGTCACGCTCGAACCGTGCTGTCATCACGGACGTACCGGCCCATGCAGCGAAGCGATACTAGCGGCCGGTGTCCGGGAGGTCGTGGTAGCGTCACAGGATCCAAATCCGCTGGTCGGCGGCAAAGGAATAGTGCGCCTGCGCGAGGCGGGCGTCACCGTTTCCCTGGACGAAACGCATCGCGGCGAAGCGGAGCGGCTCAACGAGCCATTCTTTCACTTTATGAAAAGCGGCAGGCCGCTGGTCACAATCAAAGCCGCGCTCACGCTTGATGGCAAGATCGCAGCTCCTCAGGACAACGTTGGCTGGATCACGAGCGCAGTCGCCCGCGCGGACGTACAACTCGTGCGCCACTATTCGGATGCAATTTTGACGGGGCTGGGCACGGTGCTCGAAGACGACTGCCTGCTGACTGATCGTTCCGGGCGCGAACGAGCGCGTGCTTTGTTACGCATTGTGCTCGATTCGCAGTTGCGCATTCCGCTTCAGTCGAAGATGGTGACCAGCGCTGCCGGCGATGTGCTGGTTGTCGGCACGTCGGCCGCTTCTCCCGAGCGCAGAAAGGCGCTGGAGAATGCCGGCGTCCAGGTCTTAATTGCAGATGGCCCCGGCGGCCGCACCGATCCGCGGAAGGTGCTCGAATATCTAGCCAGGCAGCGGTACCTTTCGCTGATGGTGGAAGCGGGCGCAAAGGTGAACTGGAGTATGCTGGACGGCCATTTCGCCGATAAGGTTCTCTTCTACTACGCACCCAAAATACTGGGCGGTCTTGAGAGCTTGCCGGTGGCAGGCGGCAAAGGGCGGTTACGGCGAATGGATGCGATCCTCCTTGAACGTCTCACCCTTCATCCGATTTCCAAAGATGAGTTTGCGGTGGAAGCGTTTGTCGTGAACAGCTGATGTTTACCGGGATCATTGAGGAACTTGGCCGCGTGGTCGCCTATGAACCGGGCCAAACCGGAGCGCGGATCACCATCGGCTGCTCCGCTATCCTGCAGGACGCCACGCTCGGAGCCAGCATTGCGGTGAATGGTGCCTGCCTGACGGCTGTCGAACTGTCTCCGGAAAAATTCTCAGCGGATCTGGCGCCCGAAACGCTGCGCCGCACAAATCTGGGAGACCTCTCAGAAGGTTCGGTGGTGAACCTGGAACGGCCGCTGCGTGCCAATAGCCGCCTGGACGGTCATTTTGTGCTTGGGCATGTGGACGGTACCGCACGAGTTGAGTCTCTGGAGGAGTTGGGAGACGGCAACTGGTGGCTTCGCATCCGCATTCCGGCGGATCTTTCGAAATACATCGTCAGCAAAGGCTCTCTTGCCGTTGACGGGACCAGTTTGACCGTCGCAGCAATCCAAGGCGACCTCACCTCGTTCACGATCATTCCCCATACTTACCGACATACGGCCATTCATGCCTATCAACCCGGCGCAAAAACCAACGTCGAGGTGGACATACTCGCGAAACATCTGGAGAAACTCGTCTCGAAAGCGTAGCGAAGCGCGGCGTCGACATGGACGCCACCCGCTGTGGCTAGCGATGCTCGGAGTTTTCGGTGTGCCTGCAAGCGCGGTGCACCCGGTACCATATCTCCCAACGGGAGCAAAGCAAGACATGTTTCGCTAATGAGGAGATTAGGCCCGGCCCCGTATCTTATGCGTAGCGGGGCTCGTCTGACCTCTTATATAGCACCGCAGTTCCTGCACCGCAGTTCCGGTAAGACAAAGCAGTTGACGTCTCGATTCTTTCCTGTTGATTTATTCGCAGGCTGCCAAGTATTTAGCGGGAGAGCGACTGGTTGTGAGAAATTCTACAGAATTGCCGCTGACCAAGCGTGAGCGACAGATTATGGACATTCTGTTCGCTGTCGGACGCGCCTCGGGTCACGAGATCCAGGCGCAGATGGAAGGTTCGCCCAGCTATTCGACCGTGCGGACAATTCTGAGCATCCTGGAACGCAAGGGCGCTGTGCGGCACAGGGCGGAAGGCCTGCGCTATATCTATGAGCCTGTTGTGGCCCGCGCTGCGGCGCGCCAGTCCGCGTTAAAGCGAGTGTTGCAGACGTTTTTCGACGGTTCAGCCCGCGGCGCGGTCGCCGCCCTGTTGGATCCAAAGACATTCAAATTGAGCTGGGCTGAACTTGACGAGCTCGCGCAGTTGATCGAACAGGTGAAGGAGAGGTAATCATGACGACTTTCGATTCGCTGGTGGACGCCACAATATTGATGTCGCTCGGCTTGGCGCTGCTCGCCTTGGGGCGTTCGCCTTCCAGCTGCGGCAAAGCATCTTATCTGCGCGACCACTCTCTTCTCGATCGTCTTGCTGCCTCTGGTGAGTCGCTTTCCGTTACCCCGATCGCAAGCACTCTTCACTCTCACTCTTCATGTG
>JAOAPP010000542.1 GCA_025462985.1 Bryobacterales bacterium
GTCAGGTCCTTGGTACGTCATCGGGACGGCCTTTGCGCTCGAAGGCAGCTCGCCCTTCCACACCTGCTCTCCCGTTTCGGCATTGAACGAATAAAGCCCTGGAACCAGTGTGCCGCCCACGAAGACAAGTCCTCCCGCCGTCGCAATAGGACCGCCCAGCGAAAGGGAACCCCATTTAGCGGGGAGCTTCGGGCTGAACTGGCCCAGTGGAACCTCCCACTTCTTCTCGCCTGTGGAGGCGGAAATAGCGAGCAGCGTGCCCCATGGCGGAGCCGTGCAGGGAATGCGCTTCGGGCTGAGCAGGATCCGCCGCATCATCCCGTATGGCGCGCCGTGCTGCGGCGCGAATTCCCAGTCTCCGTCAAGCTTCCTGTTGCGCGAATTGCGCAGGCTTTCGAAGTCGCTGCGTGGTATCAGGCGAACCTCCGCAGCCAGATGATTCGTGGGAAGAATAAGCAGGTCATGGACGGCGTCATACGTCATTCCACCCCAGTTCTGGCCCCCGATGTTTCCGGGCATCATCAGCGTGCCTTCAAGCGATGGCGGCGTGAATACGCTTCCCGAGCGAATCTTTCTGATCTCGGCGCGGCACCACTCGCGATCTGCCTCGTCAATCCCGAAGGCGTCGCTCGGGGACATGCTTTGCTGAGATATGGCAGCCGGCTTGATCGGGAATGGCTGCGTAGGCGACGTGGTTTCGCCAGGCACGTCGCTGTGAGGCACAGGACGCTCTTCCACGCCAAAGATCGGCTCGCCCGTTTCACGATTGAGGATGAAGAGATTAGCCGTCTTAGAGCCGATCGCAATCGCCGGGATTGTCTTTCCGTCACGGTGCATCTGGAACAGCAGCGGAGGCGTCGCGACGTCGTAGTCCCAAAGATCGTGGTGAACGGTTTGAAAGTGCCACACACGCTCGCCCGTTTCGGCTCTCAAAGCAACAACGGAATTGGCGAACAGGTTGTTGCCCAGGCGTTCGCCTCCGTAATAGTCGGGACTCGCGCTACCGGTCGGGACAAAGACAAGCTGACGGACCGGATCGACCGCGATGACGGACCAGGCATTGGCAGCACCCGTTCGCGGCGCGCTGCCGTTCTTCCAGGTGTCGGCTCCAACCGCTGCGGTCCCTTGCGGAATCGGATCCCACTTCCATTTCAGCTTCCCTGTCGCGGCGTCAAACCCGCGAACTTCGCCGCTTGGTTCGTCGGTCCAGCCGTTGTCCTGGATACCCGAACCGATGACAAGTGTATTGCCTGCAACCGCGGGAGGCGATGTCTCTTCATAATCGGCGAATCCGCGCGGATTGATGCGAAGTCCGTGCCGCAGATCCACCACGCCGTTATCGCCAAAGCTACGTGACGGCTTCCCGGTCGCGGCATCCACGGCAATCAGGCGTGCATCGATTGTCGCGATATAGATCAGGCGCTGACCCGATGAAGACTTCCAGGTGGACACGCCGCGATTCGCAAAGTCTCCATACCCCTTGTCTTTGTCGATGTGCGGATCGTAAGACCACCGCTGCTTTCCTGTCGCAGGGTCGAGCGCGATGATGCGGCCGAGCGGAGTGCCCACAAAGAGAGTGCCATCCACATAAAGCGGAGTGGCTTCGAACTGAGTTGGCTTCGATCCGCGAGGTGGCGCGTACGCATCGCCGGTGCGGAACGTCCAGGCGACTTTCAGCGACTTCACATTGGATCGATTGATGGAGGTCAGCGGTGAGAAGCGCTGGCCTCCCGAGTCGTGGCCGTACGCAGGCCAGTCGCCATTTTCGTCCGCGAACACAAACAGAGCCGAAATAGAGAGTGCGAGCACAACCCGAAAAAGCTTCATGGAAGTATTCTGAAGCCTCCGGCGCGCTTATAGGGAAGATTTGGGACAAGCGGGACTCTAGACGTTACGGGCGGAGTTCTTCGTCGTCTAGGCGCGTTCGAGTTCTTCGAGCGACGTAGTCCGATAGCGGCGGCTCCAGTTCAACTCTTTGCCGCTTTTCAGAATGACTTTCTGATCGCCATGGAACCAGGAGCGCACCTCGGCAATCCGCTCCACATTGACGATCTCGGACCGATTAATGCGCCGAAAGACCGCCGGATTGAGTTTGGCTGCAAGCGATTCGAGGCTACTGCGAGCGATATGAGTGCGATCGCCCGAATGGATGCAGACGTAATTGCGAGCCGACTCAATCCAATCAATGCGGCTGACATCCAGGAAGACGGAACGCTCATTTTCCTGAATCAACAGGCGTCGGACATAGGCGGGATCGGAGCGCAGCGACTGCACCAGTTCGTCGAGCCTGCTGGCAATCCGGCCCGTTCCGGGTGCCTCGATCATGCGGCGAACACGCTTAAGCGATTGAGCAAAGCGGCTGGGTTCCACGGGTTTCAGCAAGTAGTCAAGGGCGTGCACGTCAAACGCCTTCAGTGCAAAATCGTCGTGCGCTGTCACGAAGACCAGGTGCAAATGCTCGCGGGATTGAAGCGATTCAACAACGTCGAATCCAGTGCAGTCAGGGAGTTGTATGTCGAGAAACGCCAGATCCGGTTGCAGCCGGTTCAGGAGTTCGACTGCTTCGGCTCCGGAGCCGGCCTCGCCAACGACGGAGATGTCGGCTTCGGACGAAAGCAGATGTCGAAGCTTACGGAGGGCCGGCGGCTCGTCGTCCACCAGAACAGCGTGAATCATCGGACACCAGACTCCGCGACCATTGACGGATCCGTAGATCGCTCTTCAACACGGAACGGAACACGAATCTCAACGATGGCGCCGCCATCCGACGCGTTCCGTATCTCGAAACTGTGCTCACCGCCATACAGGCGTTGGAGACGCTCCGTCGTATTTCGCAGGCCGATGCCAAACGCCAGCGGCTTGGAATCGTCAATCCCCGGACCATGATCCCGGACAGTCACGCGCAAGGAGTCGCGTTCGCACTGCGCCCTGATCTCTATCCGCACGTCAAATTTTAAATCCATCCCGTGCCGGATAGCATTTTCCACGAGCGGCTGCAGAATCAACTGGGGGACGAGTCCCTGCTTTGCACCTTCGTCGATATTGATGCCGACCGTAAGCCGGTCCTCAAGACGCGCTTCCATGATGCGTGTGTAAAGCTGGAGGATCTCAATCTCGCGCATCAGCGGAACCAATTGCGAACGGTCCTCCTTGAACAATTGGCGCAGCAGTTCGCCTAGCCGCCCCAGCATCTCGTCCGCTGCACGAGGGTCCTCATAAATAACCGCCGAAATCGCATTCAAAGCATTGAACAAGAAATGCGGCTCCAGCTGCAAGCGGAGGTTCTGCAGCTGTGCTTCCGCCAGATTGCCTTCAAGCCTGGCCTGCTGCAGTTCACGTTCGCGCGCGAACAGAACTTCATGGAAGAAATAAACTAGGCTCACACCGACCCAATAGTAGATGAAAAGGTGAGAGAACTCCATCGGGTAACGCGCCGGCATGTATCCGTAGCTTTCGTGTCCGAACCCAAGCAGCGGGAACAGGACCATTCGGAGCACCGCAATCAGAGTCGTGTGAACAACCGATATCAGGCACACCGCCACTAGATGCACGGCCAGGTTAAGACGCCACTTCGGCGAGGGCAGGGGAAACCGAATGGCAACCAGGTAAATGAGCGGGAAAACAAGGAATCCGGCGAGACCCCCGACCGCTTCCTCAGTGAATGTAAGCAGGGGCGAGCGGGTGTGGGCATTCGCCACATAATCGAGCTGCCGATAAAAAAACAGCAGGATCGTGTTCAGGGCAATGATGCCCAGGACAATGCGCCAATCGACTTTCCGCAGCGATAGATACGTGCGTGGATATTTTGGAGCCAGATAGAACCATGCTATCCGAGTTCTGGCCCCGATGCCGCTGCCCACGCGCGGGTACGGGCGGAGCGCAGAACGGCATCCACCACCTGATCGGTCGCCAAAGCCTCACGGAACCCTGGGGAGAATGGAGTGCCTTCCGCCAGGTTTTGCAGAAAGTCCGCGACCTGGTGGATGAATGTATGTTCGTAGCCGATTTGCAGTCCCGGAACCCACCAATGCTTCATGTACGGGTGCTCGCTATCCGTGACGTGAATCGAGCGCCAGCCGCGCAGCCGCCCTTCGTCCCCGTGGTCAAAAAACTGCAGCCGGTGAAGGTCGTGCAGATCCCACGCAATGGACGCATGCTCGCCATTGATCT
>JAOAPP010000821.1 GCA_025462985.1 Bryobacterales bacterium
ACCCGAATCGTCCACCACCAGGACCTTGACTGCCATAAACACTCCGTTAGGCGGGGCGGGCATTACCGCCCTGCCCCGCCAGAATCAAATACGCCGTGCGGCGTAACGCTTGAGCATGCTCGGAACATCGAGAATCAGCGCGATCCGACCGTCACCGGTAATGGTCGCACCCGACATGCCCGGGGTTCCCTGCAGCATTTTGCCCAAAGGCTTGATGACCACTTCTTCCTGGCCAACCAGTTGATCGACGACAAAGCCGATCCGCTGAGTGCCCACCGAGAGAATCACCACATGGCCTTCGCGCTGCTCCTCATGGGCAGCCGATGCAACCAGCCAGCGCTTGAGGTAGAACAACGGCAGCGCTTTATCACGCACGATCACCACTTCCTGACCGTCCACCACGTTGGTGCGCGACAGGTCGAGGTGGAAGATCTCGTTGACGTTGACCAACGGGAAGGCGAACGCCTGGTTACCCAGCATCACCATCAGGGTCGGCATGATCGCCAAGGTCAACGGCACCTTGATGACGATCTTGGAGCCCTGGCCCTTGGTCGAGTAGATGTTGATCGAGCCATTGAGCTGGCTGATCTTGGTCTTCACCACGTCCATGCCCACGCCACGGCCCGACACGTCGGAAATCTCGGTCTTGGTCGAGAAGCCAGGGGCGAAGATCAGGTTGTAGCACTCGGTGTCGGTCAGGCGGTCGGCGGCGTCCTTGTCCATCACGCCACGCTTGACGGCGATATTGCGCAAGATCGCCGGGTCCATGCCCTTGCCGTCATCGGTGATCGACAGCAGGATGTGGTCGCCCTCTTGCTCCGCCGCCAGAATCACCTTGCCACCACGGGACTTGCCCGAGGCTTCGCGTTCTTCAGGGGTTTCGACGCCGTGATCGACAGCGTTGCGCACCAAGTGGACCAGCGGGTCGGCCAGTGCCTCGACAAGGTTTTTGTCGAGGTCGGTTTCTTCACCCACCAGTTCCAGGTTGATCTCTTTCTTCAGCTGGCGCGCCAGGTCACGAACCAGGCGCGGGAAGCGGCCGAAGACTTTCTTGATCGGCTGCATCCGGGTTTTCATCACCGCGGTTTGCAGGTCAGCCGTCACCACGTCGAGGTTCGATACGGCCTTCTGCATGGCTTCATCGCCACTGCTCAAGCCCAGGCGCACCAGGCGGTTACGCACCAGTACCAGCTCGCCGACCATGTTCATGATGTCGTCCAGACGCGCGGTATCAACCCGCACGGTGGTTTCGGCTTCACTGGCGGGTTTTTCCGCCGGTGGTGGCGCAGCCGCACGCGCAGGTGCTGGAGCCGGGGCTGCGGGCTTGGCCGCTGCCACAGGCGCAGCCGCTTTAGCAGCAGCCGGTGCTGCCGTGGCGACTGCAGCCGCTGGGGCGACTTCGCTGAACTTGCCCTTGCCGTGCAAATCATCCAGCAGCGCTTCGAATTCGTGATCAGAGATCAACCCATCGTCCGCAGGCTTGGCACCGGCAGCCGCCGCCGCAGCAGGCGCTGCCGCCACTTCCGGCAGGGCGTCGACCGCAAACGTGCCTTTGCCGTGCAACTGGTCAAGCAAGGCTTCGAATTCGTCATCGGTGATGTCGGTGCTGGCCGGGGCCGCAGGCGCTTCGGCAGCCGCGACAGGCGCCACCGCATCGGCGGCGAACTGGCCTTTACCGTGCAACTGGTCGAGCAGGGATTCGAACTCGGCGTCGGTGATGTCTTCACTGGTCGGTGCCGCTGCCGGGGCAACGGCGGCCGGTGCTTCAGCTTCGGCCTTGACGGCACTGAGGGAGTTGAGCAGTTGTTCGAACTCGTTGTCCGTCACATCCGCTTCAGGCTCCGCCACCGGCTCAGGCGCGGCCTCAACCACCGGCGCTGCCGTGGTGTCGGCCGGCTCTGCATAGCGCGCCAGGGCGGCCAGCAGTTCCGGGGTGGCCGCCGTGATCGGGGCACGTTCGCGAACTTCGCTGAACATGCCGTTGACCGCATCCAGTGCTTCGAGAATCACGTCCATCAATTCCGAATCAACGTGACGCTCACCCTTGCGCAGGATGTCGAACACGTTCTCGGCGATGTGGCAGCACTCCACCAGCTCATGGAGCTGGAGGAAGCCGGCGCCCCCTTTTACAGTATGAAAACCGCGAAAAATTGCATTGAGCAGGTTCGCATCATCCGGTCGGCTTTCCAGCTCGACCAGTTGTTCGGACAGTTGCTCTAAAATTTCGCCGGCCTCTACAAGGAAATCCTGAAGGATCTCTTCATCGGCGCCGAAGCTCATGTGGGTGCTCCTTAGAAGCCTAAACTGGATAACAGGTCATCTACGTCATCCTGACCTGACACAACGTCTTCACGTTTATCGGCATGAATCTGCGGACCTTCACCCTTGGCGAGATGTTTTTGTGGATCTTTTTCAGAGAGGATCGCTTCGCGGTCATGTTCGATGCCGGCAAAACGGTCTACCTGGCCAGCCATGAGCACCAATTTGAGCAAATTGCTTTCCACTTCGGTAACCAACTGGGTTACACGTTTGATCACCTGACCGGTGAGGTCCTGGTAATCCTGGGCCAGCAGAATGTCATTGAGGTTGCTGGAAACCGTGCGGTTTTCCTGTTCGCTGCGCGACAGGAAACCGTCGACCCGACGGGCCAATTCACGAAACTCTTCAGCCCCGACTTCGCGACGCATGAAGCGGCCCCAGTCAACGCTGAGGGCCTGG
>JAOAPP010000589.1 GCA_025462985.1 Bryobacterales bacterium
GCTCTCAGACTTTTTGAACGACGCCTTTGAATCCGGACGACTTGGAGCGAATATGCCAAGCCATCGGCGCCGCCGCGAAAGCTTTCAACATTGCAGATGTCGCGCGGAACAGAGCGCCGTAGGGGGCAAAAATCTCACTTTCGCTGGACCTTGGCGTCGCCGTTTCCCGATGGTTTCTGCCCGCTTGTGTGCGAACGAGAAGGATTCCTCGGTTTTACGGTTTCTCCAATTTCATCGATTGGCCTAAAATCATGTTGCTTTTCGTGCCGACAAACTGCAGCTCCCGAAAGCACGGTGACGATCAGAAGTCTACCGTCAGAAACCGGATGAATTAATATGGCATCATGGCGGATGCCAGAAAGTTCGTCGTTTAATTTTGAATACCTTCTTCGCAGTCCGAACTGCAGTCCACATTGTTCTCTACCTAGAAGGCATTGAGGAAATTGGGCGGTATTCCAGCCGTCGCACAACGGTTATTACGCTGTAGTATCGCGCTGAACGAATTATTAGCCAACTTTCCGAGCGGGATCAGGGGACTTGTTGTTATCCATGCTGACAAGTGGGCGACCCGCCTGGCCGGCCACGCTGGCGACACTTTCCGCAATAGACTTGACCACAGCCGCAAAATTACCCGCAACCGCCACCGCTCCCTCGGTTTTAATCCCATAGGCGTCAGCTTCGGTGCCGAGTAACGCCACCATGATCGGTGCTCCCCCGCTCTTCTTGCGAAGCCTCCGCACAGAATAAAGAATCTTTGCGCTCGAGGGGTTGTCGACGTAGCAAACACAAAACAGCGACGAACCCGACAGGTCCAGTGCAAAGAATTTTGACATCGAAAGCGCATCGGCCGTCTCAGCCGCGGCGGCTAATCCTCGTCGTCTCAACATTTGCGCGAGAACGAGGGCTGACGCTTCGTCAAGCTTGCTAGATCCTGGAATGCATAGTACTGCGCGGGGCATTTTCCAGCGATCCGAGATAGCAGGGCCTCCCGCTTCGGAGGCATCTATCCTATCCAGTTTGGCGAGCTGGGATCGGTCATCAGTATCGTCGTCAACGATAATCCGTATATCATCGTGCGTTTCGAGATCGTCGACAACTTCAGTGACTGTCGCAACAACGCGATCCAATCGCGCGTCATCCAAACGGCCCAAACGAGCATCCGCATCGGCAAGTCGCAATCCGTTCAACAGGATTGTGTCGTAATACTCTTCCAAAGATGCGTCTTCGAGAAAGCTGCGGGCCTGCTGCGATGCCTCTATCGGGTCACCCGCGAGCATCCGCTGGTATATTAGCTGCGACGGCGTCAGCGCCGGCTGGTTGCCGAGCAGTACATCGATAAACTGCAGACGATCCACGTGGCGACCCAACACCACAAGGCACACGGTGAGGGGTGTTGCCAACACCAGTCCGATAGGTCCCCAGAGCCAAGTCCAGAATGAAGCGGAGAGCACGATTGCGATCGGGGAAAGACCGGAACTTCGACCATACACCAAGGGTTCGACCACCTGTCCCGCGAAGAGCTGAAGAACTCCGAATAGAGCGGCAGTCATCATCAGCATCTGCCATCCCGCCCCCACCGCGGCTGCAAGAATGAGCGGAAAAACAGCTGAGATGGCCGATCCTATGTAGGGCACGAAACGGAGAATCATCGCGATTAAGCCCCACAACGGCGCACTGGGGACACCGATGATCTGCAAACCGATCCCTATGATCAAGCCGAACAAAGCATTGATAATGCTCTGATTGAGGAAAAGCCGGCTGAGCCGCTCCCCAGCGTCATCGAGGGCGGCCGTCGTGCGCTGCATGTCGCTCGATCCGGCCAAGCGAATGAACCGGTTTCGAAGATCCTGGCGTTGGAGAAGAATGAAGATCACGAAGATGACCACGATCCCCGTTGTCGTCAGAGGCTGTATCAAGGGCTGAATGATTGCGACCAGTGTGGTCAGCGTGCCGGGGTCGGGCTGCCTAACTTCGACCGGGATAGGTCTATCCAATGGCTGCCTGCGTAAACCCTCTATCGAAGAGCCTCCGATTGAGGGGTTTTGCAGTTCGGTGTTAAGTTCCTTGAGCACTTTGGACGCACGCTCAAGCGTACCAGAACCGCTGGCGGCAACGCCGCGAAGACCTTGGATTTTCTCACGAAGCGTTTGTTGATAGCCGGGGAGGTCGTCAGCGAGGCGGGTCGCCTGGGAAACCATCAAGCCTCCCAAACTGAAAATAACTGCAAATCCAATGAATACCACCGCCAAAACGGACACGGTTCTTGGAACGCGCCATGATTGAAGCCTGATTACAAAGGGTGCAAGGACGAAACTGAAAAGCACCGCCAATGCTACCGGTACGAGAATTTCTCTACCAAAGTACAGCGCGTTCACAATGAGAGTAGCAACCCCCAAATTGATCAGCGCCGTTCCGGCGAGTTGTGGCAAGCGGATATGAGCGACGTCTTCTGCCAATTCCAGTTCTCGATCGATACGAATTAAAAGGGGGATGGCGGTGCAAAAAGCACGCCCAACTGCATACGGATGCGGACGTTACCTGTCCGTCGACAAATCATATTGTTCCCGAAGCGCATTTTGAGCATTCCGCGCAGCGTGATTAGCCTTTTCGATCGCGACACCGCCGCTATCGATGACAGTCACTCGCCAAATGCTCTCGGCATCCGTATCTGCAGCTTCCGAGATGCTGACTTCCTTTACGGCGTTGCAACCCGGATATTCTTGAATCGCTGCGAGTACCTTCTCACACATCTTTGCTTGTGAAAGCTTCGTTTTAAACATGTGGATCCTTACGCCTGACGGCGAGTTCCCGATTGGTACCAACAGCGGAGACTGAGGCCAATCAATCCGTGCCTAATACGTTCCATCCAGGATGAATATGGACCGTATCTTTTCGGGTGTGCTTCATAGCCGGCCAATTCCTGAGGCGGCGCTCGCCCTTACGCCAACTTCGTTCTTGCCGAACAGGAGATTCAAGCGAGGCGACTTGAAGCGCGCTGGAAGACCTTCTTCAAACCCGGCGACTGTGAGCGAGATTGCGTATGCTTGGGGCTTTTCCGACCTGACCCTTTGCCGAAGACGTAAGAAGGCATACGGCCTCCTGCCGGGCGAGTATCGAGCGCTCGTAAACCAGCCGAGCTGCTAAGACACGGGCCTGCACCGAAGGCGCTTTCAGTCTCTTCGGATTTCCGGCTTGTCATGCAAGACCGCGTTCAGCATAGAGCTATGTACCTCTATCGTCCCGTTGTAGCCGATGAGTGCCAGTTTGCGAAATTTGTTCATGAAGAAGCTCACACGAGAGCGAGTAGCCCCGGCCATTTCCGCGAGCGGTTCCTGACTGACATCTATGCTGATCGGCTGCGGACTTCCGTCTTTTCCAAAATGCGCGAGAAGCAGAAGAAGGCGGGCAAGTCGCTTTTCGCTGGAATTAAACAGCTGCTCGACAAGGTCCGCTTCGATCCGGCTGTTCCGGGACAAAAGATAAGTTCGTAAACAATGCGGAAAAGGTCGGCGAGCGATGGAGGGGCTCCAGCATGGCGTCTTCATGCCCGCGATCACCTTGAAGCCCAGGCTGGCGCTGGGCTTATCGAGGTCGAAGCCGTCGGGCAGCCCGATGCCTTCGTCGGAAACTTCGGCTTCAAGGTGTCCATCAATTTCTCGGCGGACTCACGCGCCAGCCTGCGACACTGTTCGAGCCTGAGTTCCAATTCCTGCTTTCTGCGCTGGTGTTGATCCACGGCCGCGCTCCTCCACATAAGACGAGCGGCGGACGAAAAAGTTCATTTGGCTTGCGTGGGTTACCCGGGATTGCGCTTGAA
>JAOAPP010000590.1 GCA_025462985.1 Bryobacterales bacterium
CGCCCAGTGTTGCGCGGTGGTTTGCTTCAGGCGATAGCGGTTGTCGAGTTCGGCCGGGGACTCGTTGAGCCAGACGAGTGTAGATTCAATGCTCGTTGCTGTAGTCGGCAAATCGCCGGACAGCGCGATCATGTCGCCACGAGAAATGTCGATTTCGTCTTTTAGCGTAATCGTGACGGACTGTCCGGAGTGCGCTTCGGGCAGATTACCGTCGAACGTGGCGATGGAGGTCAGCGTGGTCGTCCGGCCGGAAGGAAGAACCGTGACGGCATCGCCCGCCCGAACGCGGCCGGAAGCCACAGTTCCCGCATATCCGCGAAACTGATGATTGGGCCGCACCACCCTCTGCACGGGAAACCGGAAGGGCGCCCTTTCGGCACGATCACCCACCGGCACGTTTTCCAGATGCTCCAGCAGACTAACGCCGTGAAACCATGGCATGTTCTTGCCACGGGTTACAACGTTGTCGCCAACGAGCGCACTGATTGGGACAAAATACGGCTCAATCGACTGGAACTGCGAGAGAAAGTGCCGGAACTCAGTTTCGATGTGATCGAAGACCTTCTGTTCGTACCCGACCAGGTCCATTTTGTTGATCGCAAACACGACGTGCGGCAAGCCGAGCAGCGAGGAGATATAGGCGTGACGCCGAGATTGCGGCAACAGGCCTTTTCTGGCGTCCACCAGGACGATGGCCAACTCCGCGGTCGAGGCGCCGGTCACCATATTGCGGGTGTACTGCTCGTGCCCGGGGGTGTCGGCGATGATGAACTTGCGTTTTGGCGTCGCGAAGTAGCGGTAGGCGACGTCGATGGTAATGCCCTGCTCGCGCTCGGCGCGCAACCCGTCGGTCAGGAGGGAGAAGTCGATGGCTCCTGCATTCCGTCCGACGGAGGCTTTGGTCACCGACTCCAATTGATCTTCGTAGACGCTGCGAGAATCGTACAACAAGCGGCCGATGAGGGTCGATTTACCGTCATCCACGCTGCCTGCAGTCGTGAAGCGGAGCAGATCCTTGGCCTGCTCCTGTTCGAGGAACTCCGCGAAGCTGCCGGGAGCTTCGAGAACAGAAGACGCACTCACCTAGAAATATCCTTCCTGCTTCTTAATCTCCATCGAGCCTTCCTGGTCATGGTCGATCACCCGGTTCTGACGCTCGGATCGCCGCATCGTAATCAACTCTTCGATGATCTTCGGTACGGTATCGGCTTCAGACGCGATAGCCCCGGTGCAGGGGCTACAACCGAGGGATCGCATGCGGCACTTCACCATGCGCGGTTCCTCGCCAGGAAGACGAGGAACAAAGGGCTGTTCTATCGGGAGCAAAGAATCGCCTCTGACCAGCATGGGCCGTTCCTTGGCGAAGTAGAGCGGAACGATGGGGATGTTTTCGGCCTGGATGTACTGCCAGACGTCCATCTCGGTCCAGTTGGACAAGGGGAATACGCGCAAGCTTTCGCCCGCATGCAGCCGAGTGTTGAATATGTTCCACAATTCGGGCCGCTGGTTGCGGGGATCCCATTGTCCGCGGGTGTCGCGGAACGAGAAAACACGCTCCTTGGCTCGGGATTTTTCCTCGTCTCGTCTGGCTCCGCCGATCGCCGCATCGAAACCACCGGCGCGCAGGGCATCCAGCAGCGAAGTGGTCTTCAGGGCGCCGCAGCAGCGCTGGGTTCCCCACGCGAAGGGTGTCGCGCCTTCCGCCAGAGCAGCCTCGTTCTTGTGCACGATCAGCCTAAGGCCTAGTTCCGCCGTGTATCGGTCCCGGAAGTCGATCATTTCCTTAAACTTATAGCCCGTGTCGACATGCAGCAGGGGGAATGGGATCTCCCCTGGGAAGAAGGCCTTTTGGGCGAGGCGGATAAGGACGGAAGAGTCCTTACCGATCGAGTAAAGCAGGACGGGCCGCTGACACTCGGCGGCAACCTCCCGCATGATGTGTATGCTCTCGGCCTCAAGCTGGCGGAGGTGGCTCGCGGTGCTCACTACTTCGAAGGTATCATGATTAGCCCCTATCTCGATGGAGAATCCCAAAATCATCTTCTGTTGAGAGGAGACGGAAATAGGAAGGCTCTCTGGGGATCTAACTTTGTGTTGATCGCATGCTTTGATTAAGTAAATATGCGTATGACTTTCGCCCAAATCAGTAACCACGCGATGCCCATCGGTGCTGAGCCCGTCCCCGAAAGTAAGGGCACGCAGTTTCGTGTCTGGGCGATAGACCGCAAATCGGTTGAAGTAGTTTTTCCGGACGCACGCCCTCCTGTTCCCCTTGCTCCCGAAGGCGATGGATACTTCGCCGGCTTTGCGCCGGACGTGGCGGCCGGAGCTTTGTACAAATATCGGGTGGATGGCGGTGACGCTTTCCCGGATCCGGCCTCCCGTTTTCAGCCAAACGGGCCGCATGGCTTTTCTTGCGTTGTCGACCCGAAAGCGTTCGAGTGGACCGATAGCGCGTGGCAGGGCATTCCGATAGAAGGCCAAGTGATCTACGAGCTGCACCTAGGCACCTTCACGAAGGAGGGGACGTGGGCGGCGGCGTCCGAGCGGCTTGAGTACCTGCGCGATACCGGAATCACCGTGATCGAAGTGATGCCTGTCGCCGACTTTCCGGGCAAATTTGGCTGGGGCTATGACGGCGTGCTGCCTTACGCTCCGGTCGCGCTTTATGGAACGCCAGATGACATGCGGCGCTTTGTAGACCGGGCACATTCGCTGGGCATCGGAGTGATACTCGACGTCGTTTATAACCACCTTGGGCCCGACGGCAACTACCTGAAGGAGTTTTCAGAAGCTTACTTCAGCAAGAAACATACGACTGACTGGGGCCAGGGATTGAACTTCGACGACGAGCCGTGCGTGCCCGTGAGAGAGTT
The DNA here is from genome assembly GCA_025462985.1 of Bryobacterales bacterium. GTDB lineage: Bacteria > Acidobacteriota > Terriglobia > Bryobacterales > Bryobacteraceae > Bog-105. The sequence goes on from JAOAPP010000590.1 coordinate 2,877, forward strand.
CTTCCGCGAGAACGCCGCTTACTGGATACGCGAGTTTCACCTGGACGGTTTGCGGCTGGATGCAACCCAGGATATCCACGACGAATCCAAGCGGCACATTCTGGCCGAGATGAGCGAGGCGGTCCGGCGGGCGGCGGGACAGAGGTCAGTCATTCTCGTGGGTGAGAACGAACCGCAGCAAACAGTGCTGATGAAGCCGGTTTCGGAAGGCGGCTGCGGGCTGGATGCGCTCTGGAACGACGACTTCCATCATTCGGCGATGGTGGCTCTGACGGCAAAGGCGGACGCGTATTACACCGACTATCGCGGGACGGCACAGGAGTTTGTTTCGGCGCTGAAATACGGCTACTTGTATCAGGGGCAGTGGTATCAATGGCAAAAGAAACGCAGAGGAGCTCCGACTTTCGGGATGCCGCGCCCGGGGATGGTGACCTTCATTCAGAATCATGACCAGGTTGCCAACTCAGGGCGCGGACAGCGAGCGCATGCTCTCACGTCACCCGGGAAATACAAGGCGCTTACGGCCGTTATGCTGTTGGGACCCGGCACGCCGATGCTGTTTCAGGGTCAGGAGTTTGCGGCATCCACTCCATTTCTGTTTTTCGCAGATCACAAGCCGGAGTTGGCCAAGCTGGTTCACGAAGGTCGGGTCGAGTTCCTGAGGCAGTGGCGCTCACTCAAGCTGCCGGAGATGACGCCATGTTTTGCGGAACCCGGCCAGCCGGCCACTTTCGAGCGGTGCAAGCTCGACTTCCAGGAGGTCGAGAGGCATGCCCCGATTTACGCTCTTCATCGGGACCTGCTGCGGGTACGACGCCAGGATCCGGTCATCTCGAGACAGGGGGCGGATGGAATCGACGGGGCGGTGCTGGGCCCGTATTGTTTCCTGATTCGCTATTTTTCTCCCAATCACGACCGCGACCGCCTGTTATTGGTTAATCTGGGGACAGACTTGCAGTTGAATCCGGCACCGGAACCGCTGCTGGCCCCCCCACCCGAGATGCGATGGGAAAAACTGTGGTCCACAGACGATCCAGAATACGGAGGCTGCGGAACGCCGCCACTCGATATTGAAGAAAACTGGCATATTCCCGGCGAAGCGGCCGTCCTTATACATCCGGTCCCGTTCGGTGCAACAGCAGCTTCAAAGCATAAGCGATGAACTCCAATTTCCGACGTAATCCCAATGATCCTTTGACCGGTGAGGTCCAGCGCCAGCTCAAAGAAACTGAATGGCTGGTGACGAACGGTCTCGGCGGCTATGCTTCCGGAACAGTGAGCGGCGCTCTCACAAGAGTTTTCCACGGATACCTGATCGCGGCGCTTCCCACTCCGCATGGCCGCACGATGATTCTGAACGATCTGATCGAGCACCTGGTGCTGCCGGACGGCACTCGTGTCCGGTTGACCAGTCAACCTACGGCCGAAGGCGAGGATGTCGAGGGCACTCAGTATCTGACCGGCTTTCGGCTGGAAAAAGGGCTTCCGGTCTGGACGTACGAGATCAACAACCTGACGCTTGAAAAGCGACTGGTTGTGCCGCACCGGCAGAACACTGTGTATGTGACGTATCAAGTCGTGTACGGAACGGGATCAGTCCATCTGGAAGTTCGGCCTGCTGTGAACATGCGCGGGCACGAAGCGCCCGTGAGCACCCCGGTAACGCCCTATTCGCTGGAAGTTCGGGAAAGCCGGTACGAGTTGAAGAAGTCGGGGCAGGATCTTCCCCCGTTGCGCATGACCTGGCAGGGAAACGAGGCAATCTTTGCAATCGATTTCCAGACAACCAAGGATTTGATTTATGACGTCGAGAAGAGCCGCGGCTACTCCTATCGGGGCGATCTGTGGAGTCCGGGATATTTCTCGGTCGAAGTCAGTCCGCGCGATGAAGCGACATTCGTAGCGTCGGTGGAGAGCTGGGACGTCGCTTTGGCTCTGAGTCCACAGCAGGCTTGGGACGCCGAAGGGGAACGTAAGCGGCGGCTGCTGCTCGAGGCGCACCCTGCGATCTGCACAGAAGAGTGCAGAGACCTGATCTGGGCCGCCGATCAATTCGTGTTCGTTCCAGTCGGCAGGCGAGAAGACACCGCGCGGGCCCGCGCGGCCGGCGACGAGATCCGCAGCGTTATTGCGGGCTACCACTGGTTCACGGACTGGGGCCGGGACACGATGATCAGCCTGGAAGGGCTGACGCTGTCAACAGGCAGAGAAGTGGAAGCCAGCTACATCCTGCGGACTTTTGCGCACTACATCAAAGACGGGCTGATTCCCAACATGTTCCCGGAAGGGAAGTCGGACGGTCTATATCACACGGCCGATGCGACACTTTGGTTCTTTCACGCACTGGAGCGCTATATGCAGCGGACGAACGACGAGCATTTGCTTGCTCAACTGCTGCCGCGATTACTGGATATCGTCGGTCACCACTTGCGTGGAACGCACTTCAACATTCACGTGGATCCGTCCGATGGGCTGCTGGTGGAAGGACAAGAGGATTACCAGCTGACCTGGATGGACGCCAAGGTAGATGGCTGGGTTGTGACGCCCCGGTGGGGCAAAGCGGTTGAGATCAATGCGCTTTGGTACAACGCACTGTGTCTGCTGGAAAACTGGCTCCGCCAGGCAAAACGAACGCAGGAGGCCGATGGAATTGCGGAGCATGCGCAGCGGTGCAGGAAGTCGTTCAACAAGCGTTTCTGGTATGAGAAGGGCGGCTATCTCTACGACGTCGTCGATCAGCCGAATGGCGAGGGCAACGATGCGAAGTGCCGCCCGAACCAGATATTTTCAATCTCTCTCGACTACCCGATTCTGGAGGAGTCCAGGTGGGAGGCGGTCCTGAAGGTTGTGCAGCAGAGACTGCTGACGCCGGTGGGCCTGCGCTCGCTTGCTCCCGGTGAACCGGACTACAAGCCTTACTATGACGGGGATCTCCGTTCGCGGGATGCGGCTTACCATGAGGGGACGGTCTGGGCCTGGCTGATCGGACCATTCATTGATGCGTGGCTGAAGGTGTACCCGAAAGACGTGGAGACGGCGGAAGGCTTTTTGTACGGGTTCCAGGATCATTTGAACTCGGCCTGTGTGGGGTCGATCAGCGAAATTTTCGATGCCGAACCACCGTTTAAGCCACGCGGATGCTGTGCCCAGGCGTGGAGCGTGGCCGAAGTGCTGCGGTGCCACGTGAATACCCGCGGAATTGTGAAGGGGTCGAAGCCGATCCCATCGTTGGTCGGAGCGGGCGTGGAGTAGCGGCGCGGCCGGCGTGACACATGTCCGTGAGAAGTGCGTCATCGACCGCCAGTACAGGTGCGACTAAGTCACGGTTAAGGTCGGTTCAACTCGAAGATGTGGGGACGTTGATCAGCAACTTCAATTTACAGCCGCGTCGGTTCGGGATCATCAATGTCGAACCGAATCACGGACAGGATCATGGCGCGAACACTCACGCGGGGTGGTCTGCCCTCACCGACATGTCCACATTTCGGGCATTTAAAAAGCGGAGAACGGATCCGTCTCTTCGAACCGAATCCGTTGAGGATCACCGGCCGCCATTATGTTCGAATACGGTCTCGCGCACCCATCACTGACGTGTCCGGAAAAGCTCAGCTTTTCTGACTCCGCCGCGCTAGTCGGTTCGAAACCGGAATGCCACGAAATAGTCGACCAGGAATTCCGGTAGCATGACATAACCGAGACGGA